>CAZWMM010000056.1:0-5489 GCA_964634985.1 Hadarchaeota archaeon (SeqCode) | reverse complement strand
GCATTCCTAAGCTTTTCTATGGGAACCCGCAAAACATTCACTAGCTTATCGCTCCGTACCCTGTCTACCACTCGTATGGTGAGATCTATGAGAGCCCGTTCGGTTTGGTTCAAGATTTTAAACCAGATCCTCTTGCGCAGGGCCCTCCGCTTTATCGAAACCAAATCTTTGCTAAAAAACAGACTTCCACTCATTTCGCATCTCCAAATCTCTAAAAGCAGTCCTCTATATAAATTTAGTTCTGACGCACAGTTCGGGAGTTATGTTCAGTTGATTTTTTTAGACTGAGTTAAAATCTACCTCCAATAAGAATTTCAAGGGACAAAGTTTGCGTCTTGAAAAATGAATTTAACGATCAACTAGCATTCAGCTTCTTCTCAAGCTCCTTCACCCGTCGCTTCAGCTCGGTTATTCGCATCTCCCGGCCGTTGGTCAACCTAGCGAACTTCTCCATCTTCTCAATCAGTGCCTTGTCGTCTGCAGCTCGTTTCTCTTCTTCTTTCTTGCGCTTGGTGATGTCTCTGCTTATGCCCACAAATCCTATCGGTTTTCCATCCTTGTCTTTCATGAGGGCTACGGTCATCTCCACGGGAAGTTTACCGCCGTCCTTGGTGATGATGTAATACTCTCGACCTTTGTGGTATCCCCTCTCCAGCACCTCTTCCATAGCTACAAACGCTTTTTCTCGATCTTCGGGAGCGATGATGTCGAAGGAGTTTTTTCCAATCAAATCTTTTTTGTCATCGGTGCCGTACATTTTGAGGGTCGCTTCATTGACATCTATTATTTTTGCATCGATGTCACTGATTACGATACTATCTGTAGACATTTTTACAGCGTTAGATAGACGGATCATCTCTTCTTCTTCTGCTTTTCTCTCCTTTTCCTGCAAACGCTTGAGCTCGGTGATATCCCTGCGTATCGCAAATAGCGCGCTGGGATTGCCCTCCTGGTCCTTCAGGAGTGAAACGATAATACTGCCCCAACGTCCCGCGGTATCTTGGAATTCTAAGGGGCTCACCCTCTCCCTTTCTATGACTTCTTTCATGAGTTCTACAAATTTTTCCCTATCCTCTTGCCTGACGGTCGGTAAATCGAAAGCGGATTTTCCAACCAACTCTTTTGCATCAGCGCCGCTTTCGATCAGATACTCCTCCATGGCTCTGTTAACGGAGATTATGTTGCCATCGAGATCGGTTACAATTAAGCCGTCGCCCATCGTGTCAATAATTGCTGTTGCTGCTGGGTGCGGCTTTTTCCCAGCGAACTCCGTCCCAGCCATGTTTACCAAAATCACTTCGTGCACAAACTAATAAAATTAACATCCATGTTGTCAAAGATTACTGTAAGCGTGGTTTAATCTGTTTCGTCAAGGAAGATAAACAGTTTCTTCACTGAGCTTAATCTGAAATACTTTAATGTTTAAATAAGATTTACATAACCAAAGTTTGGAAAAGGAAACATTTGAAGAGTAGTGGGATGAGGACATGTTAAAATCCGACCGATGGATACGCGAGATGGCTACCAAGCACCGAATGATCGAACCTTTCATTGATCACCAAGTTCGAGAGGGCGTGATTTCCTACGGCCTTTCAAGTTATGGCTATGACATGCGCCTGGCGGACGAGTTCAAAATCTATGAACCTAAAGGAAAAAGCGGGGGCGATCCAAAGAATTTCGACCCAAGTCTGTTCAAGGATTTCAAGGGAAAAACGTGTGAAATTCCCCCAAACTCTTTTGTGCTCGGGAGGTCCATCGAGTATTTCCGGATCCCCAGAAAAGTCTTGGCTCTTTGTTTTGGCAAATCCACTTATGCCCGGTGCGGGGTGGTGGTTAACATCACACCTCTGGAAGCGGAATGGGGGGGATTCGTGACGATAGAGATATCCAACGTGGGGCCGAAACCCGCAAAGGTTCACGCCAACGAAGGGATCGCACAGGTAATTTTCCTGGAGAGCGATGAAGAATGTTTGTCTAGCTATAAGGATAAGAAGGGTGTTTATCAGGCACAGAGGAAAATAACTCCACCCAAAGTACTAAAATAGGTAAAAAGTTAATTTGCAACGGTGACCAAAATGGAACCTAAAAAGCGTTTTTCAACCGAAGAAGCTAAGAAAATTGGCGAAGGGTTAGAGATCGATTGGAAAAATTTTGATGTCGAGCAGTTTAGAATGGGGCTGGATGTGGAATTAGAACATGGATTGAGAGATCCCAACACGAACGTTACGAATGATGATCTAATAATGACTGGGAAGATTGCCCTTGCCCACCTAAATGAATTTTCAGATTACTACACCAGACTCAAAAAAATGGAAGAAGAAGCAGAAGAATATTGGGAAAAGAAGAGCTGAATAATCCCCTTCAACGTTGAGGCGACTTTCAAGTTAAACAAATTCATCGATACGATCCCCCCTGACGCAAAATTGCCATTTAAAATGGAATGAATTCTCCCGAATGACCCGCCCTCGCTGCGCCCCACGGTTTTAAGGGATAGAAGGGAAAAACATCTCTCTTTCCTCGGGCCCGCTGGCTCCTCAGCTCAACCAACGTTCACCTTTATCAAAAATGATAAAAGGGGAACATGTGTTACCTTTTTATACTAATGGGGTTAAGTATCAAGACGGTTGGGCCATGGTTCTTTAGATTCTTCCGTGGCTCTGGCCACAAAAACGAGGAGGTGGGAGTGATGGCCGAGGAGGTACGGCTGTGCCCCATGTGCGGGTCGGAACTAAAGTACGGCATAAATTATGTGCTTTACTGCAATTGCGGGCACATGCAACGGCTGCCTAGACCCCAAACCCATCGAGGGTTTTGAATCTCTCGGTTTCGGCAAAGTCGATCGCCTGGAACCTAATGCGCTCCAGGACAAGAGGAGTGTAAAGATCAATAAAATATTTAATGCTTACTTTTAACTAAACGAAACATTATGGGGTTCGCCAATCTCTCCCCATATAGGAAAATGAAAAAACGGCACATTAACTTCCCGAACGGTGGAAGAATCAACCCCCTTCGCTGGAAGTTAATGGGTTCACCCGCTTTCTGATCACCGCTTCCGGGCTTCCCTCAACTTTTCCAAATAGCGTTTCGTATCTTGGCCCACCCACTCTGAAACGTCGACATGCTCGATCCCCCCATCCGACTTTCTGATGACAACTTCCTTGATACCAGCGTTGATGATGGCTCTTTTGCACCGGTTGCAGGGTCTAGCCTCGGTCAGGGTGCCATCCGAATTCAGCCCAGTGATATAAAGAGTTCCACCCAAGACGCATGCCCCGTGCCTCGCCGCATTCAAAATCGAGTTCTCCTCAGCATGCAACCCGGGACATTCATCGTAGGCTGAGTAGTGGGGCAGGTTCAGCTCATCTTTAATGCAACCGATTTCTGAACAGTTGATCACCCCACGAGATGGCCCATTATATCCAGAGCTTACCACAACATCCTCGCGAACCACAATGGCTCCAAACTTTCTCCTCAGGCATGGAGACCGAAGACATACAGCTTTCGATATCTCTAAATAGTATTCAGCTTTTGTCGGCCTCAAAATCTCACCGTGCTTCTAAAGGTCAACAGGTAAGATGTGCTTAAGTGTCTTTTGGGAAGTGTGGAAGTAATAAGCAAATGGAGGAAAGTCATTAATAACACAAGCAAGCTCACCATCCCCTGACCAGTTAAAAACTTGCTCACAAATAATTCAAAGTACACTTTCAGCGGTCGAAGTGCACGCAAGCAAGTCGTCGAGCGTTGCCAACAGGGTTTCGATTTTACCTTCGAGCTTAACCTCGCTGACCGCCCGCTTGCCCCGTGCTCTAGTTATAACTCTAATGCCCTTCGGAGTCCGCAGATTGTCCGGGCGCAACGCATCAGCTATCGCCTTTGCAACATCCTCGCTTTCGTACCCACAAACGACTCGCGCGCGCATTCGCATGTGATCACCTAAGTTCCAAGCTCAATTGCCCCTCGAGTCGCAACCCGTCGCCACGTTTGAGCTTGAATTTCTTGCAGATCATTTCACACCTTCCGATAACGTTTGGTCGAGCTTCGCTACAAATTCATCCATCAGCTTCCGCGGCACTCGGGCTGCTGCGGCGACATCGTGGCCTCCTCCCTCGCCCCCTACCGCTTCAGCGACTTTCGCGATGGCCCGCCCAGCATCCACACCCTGCATCGTCAACTTAGAGGTGCTCCTGATCGAAACCTTGAGTTCCTCCGCACCGGAGTCGGCGATCCCAAGCACTGGGCGATCTGTAGCTATGATCCCTGATTCCATTGCGAGGGATATGGCCTCCCCAGTCATCGTCGAGTCGACCGCGCTGCCGAAGTATATGTGCCTGAGCTTGGGCGTGAGCTTGAAGGAGCTTAAGTTAGAGGTGAGCCAAGCGAGCGCGCGCAGCATTCGCTCCTGCCGGTTGTTCATCAAAGCGAGCGCCTCCGACTGCGCGCTCCTATCCCCCATCGCCACAGCAAAGCCTAACTCTGGCCTGCGGAGCTCGCCGCACGCATCAAGCATCGCAACGTATTCCCCCAAGTCCCTGGGACCGACCAGATCTTCCGTCCCTATCGCGTAGGTGGTGCCCCAAAGCGTGTGACAAAATACCTCATTCGTCGCAAGCGGTCCGACGCGGGCGAAGATGGCATCTCGCAGCCTGCGCTCAGCCTCTGGGCCGAGTTCGAGCAGAGTACTAGAATGGGGAATGCCCAGAGTGTCGACGAGCGATCGACATTCCGTCAAGTTGCCCGATATCCCGGCGATGTAGGGTCTAGTAGATAGCCTGAGGCACTCGACGACCGGGCTAAGAGTGCGCCCTATGAACCTCAATCCCTCACCTGGGCGGATAAATGCTAGGTCTATCGCTCGCTTAACCAAAACATCGTTGATGCTTGTAAAACCCGAGAAAAACTCCTGACGGTCACCGATCGCACCAATTACGGCAAGCCCCACAAGTCGCCTGAAGCTTCGATCGATCTGCTCGACCACGGAGTAAACTGCTCCGCTCGTACTCACGTCCTTGGTGCCGTTTAGCCCGCACGCGTGGGGATTAAGGTAAACCAAATTGGGATGCTCCGGGAATTCGCCCGGGTGATGATCTATTACGATAACATCGCGCGGCTTGTTTAAGATGAACTTATGAATCGCCTCGATCTGACCGCTTCCCTGGTCAAGGAAAATGAAAAGGTCGTGGTCATCCTTCTCCAGCTCAGCTATTTCACTCGACTTCGGATGCGCGAACTTGATGTTGAATGGGACATCGTACGCATAGAGGCATCTCGCCATTATCGCAGCGGCAGATATCCCATCTGCATCGGTATGGGAAATGACCTTGACGCCAGTATCGCCTCTGAGTCTAGGCTTGAGGAACGAAGCTACCTCGTCTGCTGCCCGCTGGAACTTTCGGATTTCCTCTCGATCCACGGTGAAACCTCCCAAGATCAATCATTTGATATAGTCGATTATCGCTTATTCCCTTTCTGGATTGGCGTCAAGAACCGCC
>CAZWMM010000055.1:0-5629 GCA_964634985.1 Hadarchaeota archaeon (SeqCode) | reverse complement strand
TGGCTGAGCGATTGTTCACAGAGTTCTTGGTGCAGGCTGGCTGGGTTCAAATCCCAGAAGCTCGCGTGGACGGAAATTTCGAGCCCGTGGGAATCGAGGAGTTCTTTGATGGTGGCAAGTTCGCGCTGGTCGTAATCTGGCGTGAAGTGGGGCACATCGTAAATAATCTCGAAGCATTCCGCACCAAGCTCGGCGCTCTTGCGAATGGCTTCCTCGATTGGAGTGCGGACGAACAGCAGGCTTGAGAGGCCAAGCTTCAAGGCTCCACCATGCACACGTGTGCACTGAGTTTAAATTTTATTTTCGCGCATCGCCTTCGTGGCTAGCTCGTGGGCGACGCGGAGCGGCTCGGGCAGACGGTGCTCGCGCGTGGTTTCGAGAGTTATCTTAATTGCTGTTTTGAGCGAGAGCTTGTGCCCAACGCTCACGTAGACAGGCTTCACACCGGATTGGGTTCTGAGCACGGCTCCGATGATCTCGCCGCCATCTTTGAGCATGGTATATGTCCCTTTCCGGCTTGGCGGCATCGCAGCCTCACCACACAACCTAGATTTCGCTACTCCCAGCGCGGGTTTTCCCGACACCACGCCTAAGTGGCACGCCAGACCCGCTCGCCGGGGGTGGGCGAGACCTTGGGCCCCCACCATGTAGATATCCGCCTGCGTTCCTTCGGTAGCTTTCAACACCCCTTCGAGTTCTCGGAATGCCAAGAAGGTCGGAACGTATGGGAAATTGAGCCTAACTTTAACGATTTTTTGCTGAAGCATCTCCAGACTTTTGTAATCGATCACCGCGCAGGCAGCACAGGCAAAATTCCCTCGTGCGAAGGAGATGTCACACCCGGCGATCGTTTCTAGCTTCTTGAAGCGGTCTTCGCATACCACCAGCTTCGCTATCCGCTCTTGGAATCGAACCAGCTCATCGAGGTCGAACTTTGGCGGACGCAGGATTGGGAGCATCAAGTCCCGATAGCGTCTTTACGCAGAGGCTATTAATTTTGAGCACTTAGTTGAATTCGGTGACTATGCGGGCGAAAGGGCCGAAGTGCAAGCTCTGTGGTAAGGGCATTCGGCTGATGAGCTACGACGCTGCCTACGTCAAGATTGTCAGGCCGGGCGAGACGAGGGCGAGCTTCATCTGCTGGGGCTGTGCTGAGGGGCTGCTCGGTGAGAAGTTGAAACAAATGTAGCTGACGTGAGCTGGTTGGCGAAAGCGTCCCCTGAAGATCACACGTTGATGACGTTTGCGATCAAGCGTAAAGGCAAATTCGTTGATTTGGCGCACGTGCAGGAGAAGCTGAGCCGTGATGCTGGGAAGAAATTTTCCGAAAAGGAAACAGCCGAGCTTCTCGGTGGGCTGGTCAAAAAGGGTTTGGTGGAGGAAAGGGTAGGCGAGTACGCGGCAACCGACCACGGGCGAGAATATTTTGAGAAACGGTGGCGCCAGGTGCGAGGAGAGCTGAACCAAGACTACCTCAAGGTGTACAGGGCGAAGCGGTATTATCCCCAAGTCGTTGATGCTCTGCTCGAGTTCTGCCGCGATCGCTGGGTCTCCGTCTTCAGGCTCTTCACCGAACGCGCTTGGCTTCAGCGCAAGCTCGGGCCAAAATACATCACGATCAAGAGCGCCAAGGATGTGCAGCGGTGGCTAGATGTGCATGGCATCGATTTCATCCCATACATTCATCGCATTGACGGCGATCGCCCCGATTGGTTGGTGATAGACTTCGACGCGGGCAAGCGGGTGAGCTTCGAACGCACGAAGGAGGTTGTCGAAGAAGCTTACCATTTGCTCGAGAGTTTCGGCGTGGGGCCCGCGATCAAGTATAGTGGTTCTCGAGGGTTCCAAATTTGGGCGGAATTCAAGCGCCACGAGATGCCTCGCGGATATAAGCCCAAGCAGCTCCGTACGGAAAGGCGGGAGCGCAATTTCTTCAACTTCTACGCGGATATCGTGAGGTTCGTTGAATATAGGTTAGCTGAAAAAATGCCAAACCTGACAACGGCTGAAACCGCGAAGAAGGAGACGCGAGTCGATAAGGTACTGCTCGATGCTTCTATCATCAAACCAATGGGGGATGTTCGCGCTCCTTACAGTATGCATTTTAAAACGGGCCTTATCTCGATGCCTCTCGGACTCAAGGAACTGGGGGATTTCGAGCCCGGGCAAGCGGATCCCGAACTCGTCGCGAAGCGCTATGGTGAGCGGTGGAACGAGTTCAAGCTCGAACCCGCGGACGGGAGCGAGCTCTTTAAATCGGTCGTGGAGTGGTGCAAGCGATAGTTTTCTCTTTATAAATAACCTCCGCGCAAAGGCTCGGCGGGAGCGATGGGGGTTATCCATTACCAGACCCTTGAAGCCGTTACACCCGAAGAGCTTCGAGCGCTGCGTGCGATCAAAGAGCAATTCAACGTGGGGCGCAGCTTCAGTGAACGCGTCAAGCTCTGGCGAAAGTCGGACATTCTGGAGGGGCTAGAACCGCTCGGGGCCCGATGTGGGTTCACCCGGGTGCGCGACGACGAAGACAGGCGGCTGATAATTTCAGCGATTAGGCAGATGTCCGCTGCAACGCCGCGCTTGACCTGGCTGCTCTACGACGAGGGCAACGGTGGTAGAGAGATCATGTTGCGTGGCGGCAAGCGCGTGGCGTAGTGAAAAGTTCTGGCATTTGCGGGAACTGATCGGATTATCTTGACATCGAAAGAGATCGGACAATAAAAAAGGGCATTTTTACACTGATATTCCCCGAATCCAGATTATCCCGAATGTTGCTAGAATCCATATGAGCACGCCCGCTATGACAACACCGGCCGCGATCGCCAGCGCCGCATGCTTTCGGCCCATACCCGCGATATAGGCTATCAACGTGCCCGTATATGCACCTGTGGCTGGGAGAGGAACGCCGACGAACAGCGCAAGTCCAAGTAGACTCAAGTTTCGATGTTTATACGCGCGTTTCACGGACCACCGAAAGATGCGGTCGATGAATTTTACCTTTCGGCGAACTGGCGGGAGGATGAAACCTAGTATGAAAAAGGCGATCGGGATTGCTAGGAGATTTAAAGCCACACATATCGCGAACACGGTGGGGGGAGAAAGACTAGGATTATACCACAAGGCGAGTGGGATAGCGCCGCGCAGCTCAACGAAGGGCACCAATGAGACGAGAAAAACTAGCCACTCCATCACGCTTCACACCTCCAAGCGATATTATTGGGAAGATAAATCAGTGTTTGGTTGGGTATGATGAAGTACAAGCTCGTTGCCTTCGACATGGACGGCACGCTGGTCGAGGGAGATAGCTGCTGGGGGGTGCTCCACCGCCACTTCGGCACACAGGGAGCTGCGCGGAAGAACCTCGATGCATACGAGCGCGGCGAGATAGATTACCCTGAGTTCATGCGCCGCGACATCTCGCTCTGGAAGCCCAGTCCGCACATCTCGCAGATCGAGCGAGTTCTCGAGGGGTTCAAGCTCAAGCCAAATGCGGCTGAGGTCCTAGTGGGGATCTGTGAAAAGGGTTATCAGACCGCGATGATCACGGGCGGGCTTGACCTGCTCGCCGAAAAGGTGGCAGCCATGCTCGGCGTTAAGCATGTGCTAGCGAACGGGCTCGAGGTGGACGAGCAGGGGCGCTTGACAGGCGAGGGCATCTTCAGGGTCGATCCGTGTTTCAAGCATGAGGTGTTAGACAAGCTCGCGCGAGAGCTTGGATTCACCCTGCGCGAGTGCGTTGCAGTTGGCGATAGCAAGTACGATGTGAATTTCTTGAAACACGCTGGGTTTGGTGTAGCAATAGGCAATGATATGGAGCTCGCGGAGGTTGCAGAGGTCGTGATTCAAGATTCTGAACGTTTCCCCCAGCTACTAAACTACCTATGAACAAAATTTTAAAGAGGCTAGTCACCCAATAAAACCGCGGTCCATGAGAGGTAAAAAACCCGAGAAGTACGAGGCACCGAGCTGGGATTACATCTACGAGCTCTGCGTCCAGGTTGCAGACCAGATCAAACGCAGCGGTTACAAGCCCGAATTGCTAGTGGCTATAGCCCGGGGTGGGTGGATCCCCGGACGAGTCTTATCCGATTTGCTCGAAAATCCGAACGTCGCCACCATCAGAGTCGTATACTATACCGACATCTACAAAACTAGCGCTGAGCCGGATATAACGCAGCCGCTTCCGGTCGAAGTCAAGGGGAAGAAGATATTGCTGATCGATGACATGGCTGATTCGGGAAAAAGCCTCAAATTTGTCAAAGAACACCTAATTGAGCGGGGGGCGGCGGACGTTAAGATCTGCTCGCTTTATTACAAGCCTTGGTCGATCGTGTCGCCCGACTTTTGCGTGCGCAGGACGGATGCTTGGGTCTGCTTCCCCCATGAAATCTACGAAACAATGAAAAAGATAGCCTCAAAGCTGAAGGCGAAGGGCAGGTCGCGGCAGGAGATCGAGGCAGAGCTCATGCGGATAGGCATAAAACCGTCCATCGTTAGGAAGTTCATCCCACAGATCCTAGCCAAAAAAAAGCCGGGCTAACGCTTGAGAGCACTTTGAGCGCGCATGAAGCTCGCGAGTCCCTCCACATCTTTGACATCCTTGCGCAGGAGTGCTTTTAGCTTCTCCCTGAGCTCGACTTCGGGCTTCGTTCCAAGCCTTTGCAGATGCTCCGCACAAAACTTTGCGAGTTTATCGCCAGCTCGATCGAAATCCGTCAAAATGATGACTTGTTCAAAGCCCACTAATCCCTCGAGGAAGTTCAACAGGGTTTTACCACCGCTTGACACCCTGAGGATTCGTCCTCCGATATTGAGCTTGCGCAGAGCCCCTTCATCATCCACACCCTCGACCAAGATCGGCACCCCCTCGGCGGCGCATTCTCGGAGCTCATCGATCAACCTCTCAATTTGTTCGAGAGCTTCTTCGTTAAGCGTAAGCGATCCCCCAATTCATATCACTGGCTAGGAATCGTCACTCGGGGCCTCGGTCGCTTACCCACAGCCCGCGCCTTAGGCATCGTCTGCAGACATTGATGTCGTGCATGAAGCAACGCGAGCATACGGTGGAGCCGCACACGCTGCATCGGTAAACGTCCGCGCTGGCCCGCCCGCATATCGCGCAAACGTCGGCCATCTTACCCATAGCTTATCCATAAGAGATTTTAACGACCATGTGATTAAACTTTTTCTTTTGAGTTAGGATCTCTTAGCTTACCGGGAAAACCCCGCATGTAACAGCGCTAATAGGGTCTGTCCTTAAGCCCAAGCTTGTATCCAGCGAAGTTCGTGCCCACGTGAAGCACTGGTGTTGCTGCTATTATCGTAACGATCTCTCCCCAGCTCAGCAGGGCAATGGGGCTAGCCAAGAGCAGGGCGACGATGACGAAGCCCAGCTGGTCCAAGCCGGGTGCGGCGCCCCCCCGTTTAATATCGATCCTGCGTTTGATGAAACTCCCAAGCATGTCTCCGAGTAGTGCTCCCAAAGCTAGCAGAAAGCCGAGCAAAAGGTAATGCGATGGGTTTGCCACGATTAGGCCTTGAACTAGCCCAACCATGGTGCCGGCCGCAAGACCGGCAGCTAACCCTCGCCACGTCTTTCCCGGGCCGAAGATCGGGCGGCCATCAAGGAATT
>CAZWMM010000054.1:0-5675 GCA_964634985.1 Hadarchaeota archaeon (SeqCode) | reverse complement strand
TCCATTTTCATCTTTTTGCTCAGATGGCCCATCGCGAGGCTCATGCATGAAGCAAGCGAAGCTAGGAGTAGCTCTGGGGGCACGATTCCTTCCTCGAAGTGCAAGTAAGCCTCAAGCTTGTGCTCCCTTATTGATATGCTTGTCTGCTCGCCCGCGGTCCATGTGGCACTGACTTCCATTACCTCTCTTACCATGCCTCCACCTATCTAAACAAATGATGCCCAGCATTAATTAATTCTCGGGGCTAAGTAGTCTGTGGGAAAGGGAATAAAGATGAAGTTCGCCCGCTCTCGGAAATCAGGTAAATTTAGAGCCTTTGATGAAGAATCCGTGGCCTTATTAAAGGCGGAGCTTCTCTGTTATGGGGCCAAATCCAAAAGGATCTATCGTGGACGAAAAGGAGGCGCGGGCCCAGCTGGCGGCAGATCCCTCGTCCTACCAGACAGAGATGTCCTGAACGTCCCCATGATGGGCGAGTTCATTAGGGATTCTCCATTCGACCTCAAGAAGCACGACGGAGGGTGGATGCTGTACAGGGGGCGGAAGCCGTTGCCCGGAGTTTACCTACTCCCGCTGCCGAAATTCTACCGCAGGAAAACCTCAGATGGGATACCCATGAAGCGTATAGCTAAGCTCCATGGAAAGGACTGTCTAGCCACCACGCTCCTTTCCAAGTGCTGGAGGTGGGGGCAGGGTAAAGGGTGTAAGTTCTGTGCCATTGAGGTGTACGAGGAGGACAAGCCAGTAATCAAGAAGACGGGCAAGCAGTTAGCAGATGTTGCAGAGGCGGCCATGGAGGAAGGGGTCGCGGGGCACATGACTATCACCACAGGCACCACCCCTGAACCAGACAGGGGGGCTATAATGCTCGCCGATGCCGTTAGGGCGATAAAAAATAGAGTAGACATCCCCATCGAGGTCCATCTAGAGCCTCCCGCTGACCTACAGTACCTAGATCTCTTGAAAGAATCTGGAGCGGACACGGTTGGGATGCATGTAGAAACATTTGACGAAGGGATAAGGAAGGAAATGTGTCCAGGGAAAGCGGAGGTCGGCCAAGAAGAATACATCAAGGCTTGGTCCTATGCTGTGAACCTGTTTGGGAAGGCGCAAGTCAATTCATTTCTGATGGTCGGTCTGGGGGAATCCGACGAAACGGTCTTGGGGGGGGTGAGAACCCTGGCGGAGCTCGGCGTGGTGGCCTATGTAGTTCCTTTGAGGCCGATCCCAAGAACCCCACTCAGCCACCGGAAGCCCCCCGAGCCCCAGCGCCTGTTCAGAATCTACCTTGAAATGGGAAAGATTTTTGATGAATATGGCATCTCTCCGCAACATGTGAAGAGTGGATGCGCCAGATGTCGGGCTTGTGGTTTGTAGAATCCCTACGAGATTGATTTGTTTCCTTATTTAGGAAACAATTTAAACCCGGAGGTGAGAAGCGGCAACCTATCTCCTGAACAATCGCGAGATAATTCCTATGCGGTTAGCCCGGCGTACTACCCCCTTGTCTATTCGCACGTTTTCTGCGCGGGCGAACTCGAACGCTTTGCTCGCGGCTTTCAAAGCCCGCCTAGGTACGCCCCTGCTGAGCTTGTAGATCTCACGGAGAGCCTCTCCGTCGAAGAGGTCTTCACAGTTATTTAATTTTAGCCTCAATTTTAACATCTCCTCCACCTGCTCCCGGTTCATCCGATTCACTTCCACCTCGGCCTGTACCCGATCTTCCAACGCTGGAACGGCTTCGAAGAGTTTTTTTATCCTTTTTCGCTCACCGTTCAGGATCACGGCAACATTTTCCACATCGGCGACCGCACGTAGGAACTCACCCAACTCGTTGACATCCCCCCCACACTCTGCGATGTTATCGATCATCAGTGCAAGTTTCTCCCTGTGCTCCTGGGGCCAGTGGGTGAAAATCCTGAAGAGGTGGGCCCTGTCGCCAGTCGCATCTAACGCCAGCTCGAGCACGAGCCCTTTTATGAGCTCATCTACGCTCTTGTAGGCGGCTGCATCCACGAACGCCGGCACCACTTGCTGAGAAGCATCGCTTGTGAGTCCTTCGGTCATCAATTCGCGCACTAGATGCTGGCAAAGAGCCGTTTTACCTATGCCTAAAGGCCCCATCATCACGGCAACTTTCCCTTCTCTGAACACACGTTTTATCGCTTCCAATTCTTCGGGATGGGCATATACAAAAGCGTTTGGCGGGCATGAACCAATAGCGAACGGATCGCTGGGGGGGAATTTTGGTGGTTTTACAAGTACCGTGCGTCCAACGCAGCGTTTGCAAACAAATATCTCGTTGGGTCCAATTTCCATGACTTTTGCAAATTTTTTCCTACACGCCTGGCACTTTAAAGGACCACCAGTCACGGACTTTAGGTCCATATCTAGAGATACCATACGGGATGCACAACTCTCACATATACCAATTTTTCCGCTCTCCAGTTTCAGGGTGCCAAAGTTGCGACCACAGAAAAAACACTTCATGGGGCGACCTCTATTTTGAGCATATATATCCCGCCCTCTTGTGAAGCGACCCCCTGGGAAACCAGCCGATCGCAGAAGTTAGATGCCACCTGGACCGGACAGTTGAACTCGGTAATCAACTGGGTAGGGGTGAAATTGCGAAGTTTAGCTGCTAGGGATAACAGCGAACCGTATGCCTTGCGGAGTGCCATCGTTTCTGGCCCAAGTTTGTTCACCACCTCGTGGGCGTGCATCCTGGGGGGTAGAGGCTGGATCTGAGATTCGCGGGGTTCGACCGGGACTTCTGGTCCGGGGGGCTCGGGTCTTTCTGGAACAATGACTTTTGGTCTCTCTGGCGGCTGCTTGATGACCCGCGGTCTACCCATCCTTGGCTCTTCAGGAAATTCCTCTACCAAAGGAACCTCGCTTTTGTTAAACTCGCTTTCCAAGATCGCGATGAAAAAATCGTAAAGGTTTTTGAACCTACTGCACGCAAACGAAAGAATCCGGACAAACACCTCATCGGAGGGGTACGACTGACGGTTTTTGTATTTGATCACGGCTCGTGGATCCACTCGGATGGCCCGTGACAGTCCTCTCACAGATATCTGTTTGAGTAGTTCATCCACGAGCTGTACACGCATCTCGCTTGGCACAAACGCGGCTTTTAGCATGGACCTTCAGTCCACACCATAGACTTTCTGCTATAAAAAGTTTTAGGACCATCGGTCAAGGACTTTAGGTCATAAAAAATTAGGATGAAAAAGTGAGGGAAAATACCCATCTCAATAGACTTTGGTTACTCCCACTTCCTCCACGCAGCGAACTCCGTCCCTAACAGAGACAGAGCTACAGTTATCCTTTGAGCATGCCTAGTCCCCTCGGCTATTCCAGCCTGCCTAACGGCACTGTAAGCTCGCCCGATCGGGTATTCCGTGGTTGTTCCTATGCCCCCGTACCATTCTAAGACATCGCTCAAAGCTTTCATGCAGTCGTCCGTTGCGATCACTCTACAGAGGGAGCCCGCCAATATAACATCCTCAATTTTACCCTTTCCTTTGATGTATTTGTCCATCATCCAAGCCGCCCTGTAGCACATCAGCTTGGCCGCTTGGACCCTCGCGTAGTCTTCGGCGAGCTCAAATTGAATTCCTTCGAAGCCCGCTACAGGCCGTTTGAAAGCCTTGCGCTGCTTGATGTACTCCATACCGCTTTCGATGGCAAGTTCCGTCGCTGCTATCTGACTCATCGCGGTTGGGACCCTAGCTCGAGCAAAAGATTCGAGGGTTAAAGGAACCCCCAATCCTTCGGCACCTATCAGACAATGTTCAGGAACCTTAGTCCCATCGTACTTGACCCCGCCCAAATCTATGCCCATACCCTCATAATTGGTGAATGTCATCCCATTGGACGTTACCGGTATGTACAACAAGCTCATGCCCCTTCCCCTCTTTCTGAACTCTGGATTTGTATTTACGCTTGTCAGAAAACCTCCCCCGTACTTCCGGGCCGGGGGAACCCCACTCACCATTAGCTTTTCTCCATTCACGATGTATTCGCCGCTCTGCTTCTCGGCTGTAGTTTCTATACGAGTGAAATCGGTGCCGCAAGCGGCTTCGGTTGAGTGAAGGGGCGTTATCCAGCCCTTCTTCACGACGTTGGGCAGCACTTCCTCTTTTAGCTGTGGGGTAGCTTGAGACTCAATAGTTTTCGCACAACATGCCCCATACCATATACCGTCGCCCACCATACCCGATAGATCTCCACGAGTCAATTCCTCCACGCCTATGATGTAGGTTATGAAATCTGCATTTCCTCCCCCCCACTCTTCTGAGAGAAGCAAGCCAAGGAATCCGAATTCTGTCAAAGCCTTATGAACTTCGGGTGTTACAACCCTCGCCTCAATCATTTCTTTGGATTTTGGGGTGACATGTTTGGCTAAGAACTCCCTGAACGACTTCTTGAATATCTCCTGCTCCTCGGTGAAAGTGAAATCTAGTGTCATGTAGGCTAACTAATTTTTTTCTGTTAATAAACATTTTGGTTGATACAGTAGTCCCGCATGTGATTTTTTCCGCAACTAAGATACCTTTGGAAGGAACTGGAAGAGGATCGAGGATGTGAAAAAAGCCGCCCGGATGGGCGGCGGGAGGCCCAGAACCCTTCTAGGAGGACTATCCCACGAAAGTGTTCAGAGCCATCAAGAAGTTGGGCAACGAACTCATTAAGGCTATCGCCAAGATCTTCAACCCAGCTCCTAATTCCACTTACAAAGACAGGACCATCGCGACAATCTTGGTGGGTCTCGGCATGGCGGGGATATCGGCCGAGCGGTGCTTGAACCCATCCCCAGACAGGATCTTGGACAGGCTCCACGAAGCGGACGAAGAGAAGTTCAACCGGGTGGTCTGGAAGCTCAACGTAGAGCTGCTTAAACGGCTCCACCTCCCCAGAAAGGTGATGCTGTCTCTCGACCTCACGATCCTGCCATACTACGGGGAAGAGCAGCCTAGCCTCGTGAGTGCCTCGGACCTCCCTGGAACAAAGCTAGGCATATGCTTTGCAACGCTGAGCATCGTCGAGTTCGGACGGACGTTCACGCTGGCCGTCAGGCAGGTCGGGCCTTTCACGCCGAGGGTGAAGGTGCTCAGGGAAATGCTAGACAGCATCAAAGGGCTCGTCGAGCCGAGGCTCATCCTGCTGGACAGGGGTTTCTTCACCGTGGCCGTCGTAAACGAGCTCAAATCGAGGAATCTGCACTTCATAATGCCGGCCGTGCAGAATGCACGGATCAAGAAGCTCTGCAAGGCGTTCGAGAGGGGAGAGATCGGTCCAGTAGTCGACTGTACCGTGGGGCGCGGAAAAGATGTGGCAAACTTCAATCTCACATTGCTTCAGCGCATGACGAAGGATGGACTCAAAACCTTCACGTTTGCGAGCGACATGAAACTCAGCCCACAGCGACTCGGGGAGCTTTACAGCTGCCGCTGGAGGATAGAGACAAACATCCGCGAACTCGAGAAGTTCAGGGCTTTCACCACCAGCGCGGAGATGAAGCTGAGACGGATGTACTTCTGGCTCGCAGCGCTGCTCTACAACTTCTGGATTGTTGCGAGGAGTCTCCTCAACGGGTTGCTGAGAGCATACGAGTTCAAGAGACTCTTGGGGTACCAGCTGAGGAGCGCCAGGCTCGCGAGCGGACCGGG
>CAZWMM010000053.1:0-5691 GCA_964634985.1 Hadarchaeota archaeon (SeqCode) | reverse complement strand
CCCCTACAAGCCAGTCGTTGGATTAGCTAGGGATGGAGGCGTTACAAAGGTCTCCGCGAGATGTTCGAAACTCCTATTCCTGAAGGGGTTAGACATGGCTCGGGCAATTCGCGGTGCAGCCGGGTCGGTCGGAGGTGAGGGCGGTGGCCACGCAGTTGCATGTGGCGCCCAAATCGAGGAGAATAGAATTCAAGAATTTTTGCAGAAGTTCGAGGATTTGCTCATCGCCCAGCTCGGCTGACTTCTTCCTCAGCTGCGGGTTTGATGTCGAGGATCGGTGTGCCTTCGAGCGCGTCCAAGCCTCGCACGGTTAATTTATTCCCCTCGCGGCAAACCAACTCGACCAAGCTGAGGCCTATTGGGTTCGGGCGGGCTGGAGACCTAGAGGCGAAAACCCCAACCTTTGGTTTGCTCGGGTCTCGCTTGGGGTGCACCTGTAGCGTTGAGCGATCCTTTTGCTCGTGCATCCAATAGAGCACGAAAATTCGCCTATGGCTTTCGATGCCAAGCAACCCCGGTTCGTAAGCTGGGAGGAGCTCTATATGTGCCTTTTCTCCTTTCACCTCTCGGACGAAACCTATGGGCTTGAGTTCGATCAAGCTTTTTGCCTTCCCTTTCTTTGTTCTTGTGCTTAGCTCACGCGCCTTCAGGCTCTCTTTCCCTTTCTTTTTTCTTGTCTCTGGAATAATTCTCTAATTTCTTGGACGGTTGTTGCCTCTTGTGGGCGTCGATCCTCTCTAATTTTTAGAAACCTTGGAAAGCGAAGTCCCATCTGCGTTGTATGTCTCTCAGGTGGGCTCATTTGGATTTCTTCAAAAGCAGTTTCGAAAATTAGGTGAGGTTTAAAGTAAGCATCACAAGCAATTTCTATATTCGCATCAGGATGTGGTTTTTCCATTCGGATTTTATCGAACATTTTAGTTAGTTCTTTCAGGTCCTCGTCGGTAAAACCGCTTCCACATTTAGCCACTGTGCGATATTTCCCATCTCTTTCGTCGCGCGCTGCAAGGATGTAGCTACCGAAAGCCCCCGCCCGCTTGCCCTTCCCGTAGAGTGCGCCCACGACGACCAAATCAAGTGTTTCCAAAGTCGGCTTCAGCTTGAGCCAGACGAACTCCCGCCGTCCAGCGCGGTAGCTCGCCTCAAGGTCCTTCGCTAGCAATCCCTCGTGACCTATCTTGATCGCCCAGTCCATGAACTCCTTTATCTCCTCTGGCTTGCTGAGGACTCGCTGCTCGACGACCATTACCTTGCCTTTTACCGGCTTGACTATCTGCTCAAGCGCCTTTCTTCGCTCGACGTATGACTCATCGAGCATAACACTGCCATCCGACATTAACACATCGAACAGGTGCAGCTCAACCGGAATCTGTTCGATCGCCTTAAAGATCTCGTACTTGCGGCGCCTCTTGAGCACCTCTTGGAACGGCATGGGGCCCCCCGTGCGCCTGTCGACCCCCACGAGCTCCCCATCGACGATTGCACGCTTGGGCTTCAGCGCCTTGCGTAGGGGGTCTATAAGGTCGGGGAACATCTTCGTATAATCTTCCATTCGCCTCGTGAAGAGCGATATTTTCTCGCCTTCCTTATGAACTTGAACTCTGATGCCATCGAGCTTAAGCTCGAAAGCCGCCTTTTCCCCCATCCGCTCCAGCACTTCGTCAATGGTTTCGGCGCGCTGCGCGAGCATGGGGTTCACCGGATGGCCCACCGAGATGCTGAGCTTCTCTAGGCTTTTTTTTCCTCCGGCGGCGACAGCTTTTGCAACCACCGAGTAATCCGTGGTTAGCATGTACGCGTGTTCAACCAGCTGGGGGTCGACACCGAACGCGCGCCCTATCGCATCCCTAAGTCTCCCTTCCGCCACGCCTATCCTAAGATCTCCCATGACCGAGCGGACGATGAACTTCGCCTCAAGCGGAGTTGAGCTCGTCAGGAGTTCGGCAATGGATGCTATCTTTCGATCCACGGAACCCTCGCCGGTGATCTCGGGCAAGTTCTTCACATTTTCAAAAATTTTTTTCACGGTCAGCTGTTCCGCGAATAACGTCACCTGTTTTTTCTTTCCAAGGAGTTGCCTCGCTACCTCACCGAGATCGCCAACTTGCTTCATCAAATTATCGATATCGGCCGGAGAGTAACCCGAGGCTCTTGCTACAGCCTTCTTGAGCTGTTGAAGCCCGACTCCCGTCTCCTTCGAAACGTAGGCTGGCCAGGGTCTCCCTAGGAGCAATAGGATAACCCTCTCCATCTCCTCGGCTGGTGTTCGCTTCAGAAGGTCGACTATTATCTCGTTCTTCTTCAGGTAGGCTGAGGTCTGCTCCATCTTTTCAAATGCTTCGGCTAGCACTGCATACCGCAATCGCCCACCGGAGTAATTCTGTTTCTTGAGCTAAAATCCCTTAGTCCGTCTGAGTAAATCGACTTCACCGAGTGCTGAGAATCCTGCTCACGGGATCTATCTTCGCCTCTAGTTTTCCACCCCTGAATATCCTCACCGCTCCATCTTCTCCGGAAACCGTCACCCCAGTAGCTCTGGTCGCCGCGGTAGTCGCAGCAACCGCGATATGCCTAGTCCCGAGTCCCCTCAGGATATCAACTTTCACGTCGGCGTCGAGGTAACGCGTCGAGGCGATTATCCTCCCACTGTCGTTCACGATGAACGCACCGTCGAACATAGCGTATTTTTTGATCGTCTGCCAGTTCCTCCTATCGGTGATCTTCAAAAAATGCTCCTTGAAAGGGTTGAGCATTAGTTGGTGCGAGCACCTCATCACTTCCTTGGTGTCGCCGATCACGAAAGCCGATCCGAGTGGCATACCTTTTGGACCCCCGTGCCCGAGTTCGATCGCCACCTCGATAACAGCCGCCAGAACTTGGTCGGACTCTATTGTTGTGAGCGTTGCCTCAGAACCCGTAACCTCCCTAACCAAGAGGGTGTCTGGTGTATCTAGAAAACCATTGCCCGTTAGGCAGACGAGCTTCTGTCCGGCGCTGAAGATGCCCTCATGCATGCCGTGAGCTATCGCTTGCTTGATCTGGCTCTCTCTGTCCCCCTGCCGAGCGGTGAGCTTAATAATGCTGGGATCGTAAATTTTCTTCAGCCTGTTGCATGTCTCTCGACTCGATGTAGCCACCACGATTTTTGGCTTCTCCCTCCAGGACCTGGTCGATAGGCCTCGCTCGAGAATCATTTGATAATTTAAACCATTTTCGGTGAAAATCAATAAAGCATCCGCACCTATCTCGGATACGAGATGGATCGCGCTAGCCGCCAACGCGTCGGGAACTTTCACCTGCTCAACTCTCCTCCCCACCGCTTCGGCCAGCAAATAATTTTAGACTTTTATGGATTTTAAAACTTTCGTTACATTTCTTGTAACATGAAAATTCCCAATTATCTCTAGCTCAAAAAATCATAGCTTGCTTTTCTTGAGCAAAATTTTGTTCCCGACTCTAGTCCGAGTGCATGATACTTGCCCAGCTGGGATCTCGATGAGATAATTCGCGATTCTCTTGGGCCTATATATTCGCCAAGGTTTCAGCCGCTTGCGGATCTCAACAACGGTGAAGTTTGAATCTAGATAGATGAGGTCGATTGGAAAACGCACGAAGAACATGTGCACGCTGTAGCGACCGGGCTTGGGAAATTTGAATAGTAGGGCCTTGCCTCGTTTGAACCTGCGTCTGAGCATCAGACCGCGAAAGCGTCGCCAGAATGTGTCGGCTACCTCGGCATCGCTCGCTAAGAGCTTTCCCGTAGTCAGATTAACTAAGCGCGTGGGAGCACACCTCAACCTCAGTTCGAAGACGACCCGTGAGACGGAAATCTATCCAGGCCTAAGTGTAAAAACTTATGAAAAATATAAAAAAATTAAAAAAATAGGGGATTTATGGCGTTTTCCCCTATCGTTTCTTGAAGATTGCGATCGCAGCTAGGATCAACGCGACTATCACGATGATAATCGCGTAGGTCACCCATGGAGTCACAGTGCGCTCTACCACAATGGTTGCCGTGCTCTGGTTACCTGCATGGTCGGTTACTAAAATGGTAATGCTGTTGGGACCCTCGGACAGCGCAGCGCTAGTGCTGAAGGAGCCATCCGAGCCAATCGTCAGGCTACCCGCAGTTGCACTTCCAACCTGAATCGTCGCTGTTAGGTCAGTGTAGGCTTCCCAAGTATCCTTGCTTACCGTCCCGGTAATCGCGATGCTCGCTTTGTCAGTCGTCGTGCCCGTCGCCGGCGATGAGATCGTCGCCGTAGGCGCGGAACCGTCGGAGATCACATAACCCCATGTCGTCCTAGAACTCTCGTTTTGAGCCGCATCGACTGAAGTGAATCCTATTCCGACCTTTTGGCCCGCTGTCAACGTTATTGTCACAGTCCAGTTGCCCGAGTTGTCCACGGTTGTATCGTATGCTGTTTGCCTGGTCCAAACTGCTCCATCAGTAGTCATGTATACTCTGATAGTGTCAGTAGCTGTTCCCGTGCCAGTGATGGTAACTGTACTCAGCTTTGTCGCTGTCGCTGTTGCCATGCTGGCGCCAGCCGTCACTGTCGCCGACATGGCTGCAGACGACGGTGCAGACGGTGCCGTGACATCGATGATAAATCTGAAGGCCGCGTTATCGTTGTCGCGGGTCTTCCTGCCAGCGATTGAACCAGTCAGACCATCAACCGTTGTCTGGACGTTGTCGCTCACGCCCACGCGTATGTAATAAGTTCCTGATGGTAGGCCGTTTTCTGTTGTCACTCCAGAGGAGGTGCCATCGCCCTTGGGGCCGCCTCCGCGGACGTTCTCCCAGTTGTAGGTGCTTGCTGGATTGCCGTTGTCCCATTGCCCAGGTAGGTTGTCGAGGTAGTTGTCACCCCAGCCGTTGGCATCCGCAACGATGGTTCCGGCCGCGTTAGCGTAGAGGACTGTAGAGCCACCTCCGCCACTTATGCTTGAGCGGTCGGTGATTGTAGTGTCGTTGTCCAAGTATACTCTAAGGTTCTCATGCGCGATACCCCAGCCGGTCGTCGGGTAACCTGGGTCTTTTATCAGCAACCGTATGACCGGTGTGTTGTCGTTTGTCCTCATGCCGTCTCCTTCCCACGGCACCATGGTCTGCACTCCATCGATTATCCTGGAGAGCGCTACCATCGTAATCGTTGGTCTGGTGTTGTCTATGAAGATGTTCTCGATCGTGTTCTCCGTGTAGTTGCCGCAGCGGTCGACAGCCCTGACCCGGATGGTGTTGACGCCCTCCGACAGCGCCAGCGAACTTATGCTGACCGTGTTGTCGGGCCGGCGGACCGTTGTGACTGCGACATCGTTGACGTAGACTGTGGTGGTTACCCATCCCCTTCTCACGCCTTGGGTGTTCAGCACTGTGTTATCCTCAGCGTCACAGATGAAGTTGTCCCAGTTCTTCACGGTGTTATCGCGGTAGAATACCGGATCTCCCGAGGCAGGCTTTCTCCTTGATAGTAACCTGCTGAACATGGACAATCCGTTCTCGTTGAAGAACGGTTTGCGGGTGTCGAATGTCACGTTGTCTATCGTTGCGGCGTTGTTGTTCTCGAGTCCGAAGTTGTCGCTGCACCACGGCGCCGTTATTCTGAACCTGAGGTTCTCCCAGTTGTCCAGCCAGCTCGTCGTAGCGACGGTGGCCGTCCAAGTTATGCTGTCAGTGGATGTCAAGGT
>CAZWMM010000052.1:0-5730 GCA_964634985.1 Hadarchaeota archaeon (SeqCode) | reverse complement strand
TGATTTGCATCGAACATCATGTGGCAGGCTGGACATATGGTGATCAATGCTTTGGCACCCACGGCCTTGGCGTTGATGAGTTTTTCCCCGGCCAGCTGAAGCGCGATCTGCTCATTTACGGACAACACAGGCTCACCGCAACACTCGTTCTCACTCGCGTAACTTAGGCACTTGGCCCCGGTTATTTCTATCAGCTTCCTCAAGAAGGTCGGGTTTTCTGGATCATCGAAGCCCGTGTATTTTTTAGGCCGATACAAATGGCATCCGCTGTACTCAGCCACCTTGAGTTTGTCAAGCGGTTTCTTGATTGTCTCTTTTATCTTATCGTATCCAACGTCTTCTGTGAGAACTTGAAGGAGATGAAGAACCTCTATCGTTCCTTTGAATTCCTTCCCGACTGCACTCAAGTACCCGTTAATCTTTTTTCTGAGTTTCTCATCTTTTTTGAGCATCTTGTTGACTTTGTTTAGAGTACCGAAGCATCCGTTACATAAAATAAGCATGTTTAAGTTTTTTTTCTCTGCCACGCAAAGGTTCTGAGCAGCCAAAGTCAACATGAAATCATGGTTCATCGAATCGAAAGGAAGCCCACAGCAGTTGAATTCGGGCATCTCTATTATTTTCACGCCAAGTCTCTCAAGGATTTTTCTAGAAGAAATTTCGTAGGCAGTTTCTGCAGATCTATAGGGGATGGTACAGCCCAAATATAACAGGTACTCTGATTTTGGGGGCATCATTTCCCTCCGTCTAACATCTTGGAAACACCCGTTGCATCCAGTATTTTTTTAACCTTTTCCACATCGCATTTCGGCAGAGGTGGCAACGCGTCGTCTTCTCTTTCATCGAGACGTATCTCTGGGATCTCGTAAATGTAACCAGTTTTCGAGAGGATGGAAGCGATATCTCTAAAGAAGCCAGGCATATTTTTCTCTCTTGCGGCCAGATTTCTGATGACCGTCATGATGCTTAGTAATTCCACGTCCTGGGGACAACGATCGATGCATGTGTAGCATCCCGCGCAGTACCAGATGGCGTCGCTCGAAAGGATCCGGTTTTTAAGACCCAATTGGACCATCCTTAGGAGTTTTCTTGGCTTGTGGGAATCGCTAAATCGAGCGGTGGGGCAGCCAGCCGTGCAAGTCCCGCACTGGAAGCATACCATGAGCTTTTCCGCCCCTGGAATCTCGCTGACCTTGTACTTGAATTTCGGATCTACGTCGGACTCTTTGATCACGGGTTGTTCCGCCTGACTTTTTGTTTTTTCCATCTCGACCATGGTCTCAATCCACCTTTTTCAATTGGTTATGAATTTTCTTCATCATTTTAAAACCTTTTTATTAAATGGGCTCGGGCCGAGTTTTTTTATTTCTTCGGTCATTTCTTTAACAACAGTGGCAAACCTATCCCCTTCAGACGCGGATACCCACTCCAGCCTGAGGCGTTCGGGCTCGATGCCGAATTGTTCTAAGATCCTCCTCAACATGAGAAATCTTCGCTGGGCTTTGTAGTTCCCAGTGAGGTAGTGGCAGTCACCCGGGTGACATCCGCCTATGAGAACCCCATCAGCTCCGCTTTTGAAAGCTTCGAGGACGAAAACTGGATTAATCCTTCCAGAGCACATGATCCTAATGATCCTGACGCTTGGCGGGTACTGAATTCGGCTGACTCCTGCCAAATCGGCACCAGCGTAGGAGCACCAATTGCATAAAATACCAACGATTTTAGGTTTAAATTCCTCAGGCATGCACTTCCTCCTTCAACGCCGCCCTGAGTTGAGCGAGGATTTGATCATCCGTGAAGTGAAGCATGGATATAGACCCAGTGGGACAGGAAGAACCGCAGACACCGCACCCCTTACAAACGGCTTCGAGAACGTGCGCCCTGAGTTTTCCTTCTTTTTCCTGCATCTCAATGGCTTTGTATTCACAAACGGCTTCGCATATCCTACATCCACTGCACAGGTCTTCATTAACGTTCGCTATCGCCCCTTCCACTTCCAACTTCTTTTTAGACAGGATGGTAGTTGCTCTGGCAGCGGCCCCGCAGGCTTGGGCGATACTCTCTCCGATGGATTTCGGCCAGTGTGCCAATCCGCAAAGGAAAACACCGTCCGTTGCGAAATCTACTGGGCGAAGCTTCATGTGGGCCTCGAGGAAGAAACCATCCCTGCTCAGAGGAACCTTCAGCATCTTTGCTATGCGTTCGTTGTCAGGATTTGGGATGGTGGCCGCACTAAGAGCTAGGAGATCTGGCTCTATGGAGATCCGAGCTTTCAGCACCGGTTCCAAAAAAGAAACCTTCAGCTTCCCATTCGCTTGGGTTACTTCGGGCTTGTTCTCGTCGTCGTATCGTATGAACAAAACTCCCTTGTTCGAAGCCTCACGGTAATAATCCTCTAAAAACCCGTAAGTCCTGATGTCTTTATACAGGACGTAGACATCTGTTTCAGGGCTCAGTTCCTTTATCTTCAAAGCGTTCTTCACCGCTTGGGAGCAGCATATTCGTGAGCAGTTCGGGCGCTCATCATTCCTAGACCCAACACATTGGATCATCACAACAGTTTTCGCGTCGAACTCGCCTTTGGCCAACCTCTCCTCCAATTCATGCTGGGTCAGCACCCTTTTGTCGGCTCCGTAGAGATACTCGGTTGGTTTATATTCCAAAGCTCCCGTCGCCACTATCACACCACCGTGCTCAATTTTCCTTTCCTCTCCGTTACTCCTCAGAGTCGTCTTAAAGTTTCCAACGTATCCCTCGACATTTTCGATTTCAGCGTTTAGGTAAACGTGAATATTCTTGTTTTCAGAAACTTCTTTGATGATTGACTTCAATTTTTCTTGAGGATCCTCCGGCTCGAGCAAATAATAAATGCTACGCAGGTGTCCTCCCAGTTCTTTCTCCTTCTCAACCAGGTGAACATCGAAGCCCTGTTTGGCCAACTCAAGCGCAGCGGTCATTCCAGATAAGCCTCCTCCTATCACCAAGGCGGCAGGGGTGACATTGATGAGGGGCTTGGGTAAAGGCTTCAACAGACGAGCCTTCGCGACTATAGACCTGACGAGATCTTTCGCTTTTTGAGTGGCCTCCTCAGATTCACGCATATGTACCCATGAGCATTGGTCTCGGATGTTAGCCATCTCGAAAAGATAGATGTTGATCCCGGCTTCTCTAACAGTTTCTCTGAAAAGGGGCTCGTGGGTTCTGGGGGTACAAGAAGCGACTATAACTCGGTTCAAGTTGTGCTCCTTTATCTTTTCTCTTATTCTCTTCTGCGTGTCCTGCGAGCACGTGTAAAGGTTGTCTTCGGCGTAAACTACATTGGGCAATTTTTTAGCGTACTCCACAACCGCCGGAACGTCGACCACTCCACCTATGTTTATACCGCAATGACAGATGAATACCCCGATGCGAGGCTCCTCTCCAGATACATCTATCTCAGGTGGGTACTCCTTCACGACCGTAAGCTTTCCCCTCTCTGAGGCGATCAAACCACCTGCTTTTGAAGCGGCTCCACTCGCCTGAGCCACGCTCTCCGGGATATCTTTGGGGGATGAAAAAGCACCACAAACGTAAATTCCCGGTTGGGATGTTTCGACGGGCGAGAAAATTTTAGTATCGCAGAACCCGTACTTGTTCAGTTCGATGCCAAGCGATTTGGATAGTCCCTCGGCAAGTTTTGGCGGTTTCATCCCCACCGATAGTACCACGAGATTGAATTCCTCCTGTTTTGTCTCCTCATCCACAACGTGCCTCACGATGAGATTTTGTGTACCTGGTACTTCCACCACGTTCGAAACCCTAGATCTAACGAACTTAACCCCGTGTTCTTCCTCAGCCCTGTTGTAATAAGCGTCGAACTCTTTTCCATATGCCCGTACGTCCATGAAAAATATGGTGCATTCAACTCCCGGGCTGTGCTCCATGGTTATAACAGCTTCTTTGATGCCGTACATGCAGCATGCGGAGGAGCAGTAATTGTTCCCGATGGTGGCATCCCTTGAACCCACACATTGGATGAAAGCTATTTTCCGTGGGACCTCGCCGTCGGAAGGTCTAAGGACCATTCCCCCGTATGGTCCAGATGCACTCAGAATGCGCTCGAACTCGATGCTTGTTACCACGTTTGGATATCTGCCGTAACCGTACTCGCTCTTAAGGCTGGGGTCAAAAATCTCATAACCTGGCGCCAACACGATCGAACCGACTTTTAGGACTATATCCTTGCCTTCTTGATCGTACTCCACCGCTCCCGCTTTGCAAACCTCTTTGCATGTACCACACCCTATGCATTTTTCTCTATCGATAACAAAAGTCAAGGGAACAGCTTGAGGATATTTCACATAAATCGCGTTTCTTTCGCCCAAACCCTGATTGAACTCATCAATAGCTTCGACTGGACACTTTTCTGCACATACGCCGCATCCGGTACACTTCTCATCGTTGATGTAGCCAGCTCTTTTCGTCACCGTGACTTCAAAATTTCCCTTCTCACCCTCGACTTTCTTTATTTCCGAGTTAACCACAAGTTGAATGTTTGGGTGTCTTCCAGCCTCAACGAGCTTTGGGGCCAAAATGCACATGGAGCAGTCATTCGTCGGAAAAGTTTTGTCTAGTTGAGCCATCACACCTCCGATACTCGGCGAATCGTCCATCAAATAGACTTTGAACCCAGATTCGGCTAAATCGAGGGATGTTTGGATCCCTGCGACTCCGCCCCCCACGACTAGTACTGCTCCTACTTTATCTTTCTTCATCTACCCACCTCAAGCGCACCGTATAAGGGGGATGTCTCCTCAACCCTGTCAACCGTGATCATGCCCCTCTTTTTCATGATCACCATGTGGCGTAGCACGGTCTTAGGGCTCATGTTCAAACGCTTGGCTAGCTCCTTAACGGAAAGGGGTTCTTCCCTCAACCATAGATAAATCTTGTTGCGGATGTACTCAGCGTCAATGATTTCCTCAAGGGTTTTATCTAATTCCTCTTCAATGACCTTTTCTCCGTACACATTCCCTTCATCGATCATGCTTTTCTCCCTACCCACCATTAGTCGAAGTCTGAAATCTTCTGCAGCCGCCCTAGCCGCCAACACGTCTGCCAATATCTTCTTATCCGGTTTATCCCCGGCTAATGGCGATGGCCCCAGTTCTTTGATTTGATTTGTAAATTCCTTCACGAGTCCCGCGAATCGTTCGCCTTCCGATGCGGAAACCCATTCGAGTCTCAGACGTTCCGCTCCTAGGCCGGTCCGCGCTAAAAGCTTCTTTAACATCTTGATCTTCCGCTCAGCTTGGAGGTTTCCATCTATGTAATGGCAGTCACCCGGGTGACAACCCATCACGAAGACACCATCCGCGCCTCGAGCTAGAGTTTCCAAGACGATGACCGGATCAACCCTCCCGCTGCACATCACCCTCACGATCCTGATGTTTGGGGGGTACTGGATTCGACTCACACCAGCCAGATCGGCTCCTGCGTACGAACACCAGTTGCAACAGAATCCAACTATTCTAGGCTCAAAACTCATGCGGTTACCTCTCCCAAAGCAGCGAGAGCTTGGGCGATCACTTGCTCTTTAGCGAAGTGACGCATTTCGATCGCCCCCTCCGGACAACTCGCCGCACATGTGCCACACCCTTTACAGACAACTTCCGTCACTCTAGCGACGCCTTTTTCATCCTTTTCTATGGCCCCATAAGGACATAATTTCACGCAGGTCCCGCAGCCGCT
>CAZWMM010000051.1:0-5820 GCA_964634985.1 Hadarchaeota archaeon (SeqCode) | reverse complement strand
CTGTTGGCGGGGGGGGCACTAGACGCGAGCGCTGCTCCAACCATCATGAAAAAAGGAAGGCTAGGATTTTTGATCAAGGTGCTCGCCAAACCAAAGGATGCCGAACGACTAGCGAGAGTGCTCATGCTTGAAACAGGGACGCTTGGGGTGAGGGTGCAGCCCAGTGTGCACCGCTACACACTCGGGCGCGAGATCGGGCGAGTTGACTTGAGGCTCGGGGGACGAAAGTTTAAAGCGCGGGTGAAGGTGGCGCGAGCTGGTGGAAAGTTGTTCGGTCTAGCGGCTGAGTACGAGGATGCTAAGCGCATCGCCGAAAAAACTGGTATACCCCTCCGCGAGGCCATGTGGCTGATAGAAAAGACCGCCAAACGAAAAATAACTGAATGATGTAAAAGTTATCTCAATCGTGGTACCGCCGATAAGTAAACCTAAATTACATGACGAGATATTTTATCCCAATGAAAAAGACAGCTCTATGCATAGGTAAAGTGCGAGGCAAGGATTTCTGCGTGGAAGCTCAAGAGTTGGTGACTGGGCGCACGGCAATTATCGCTCAAACGGGCGCAGGTAAGAGCTGGACAATTGGGGTAATCTGCGAACAACTTTGCAAGAGTAATATAGGATTCTGCATCATCGACACCGAAGGCGAGTATTTCAGTCTCAAGGAAAAGTTCCAGCTCCTGTGGGTTGGAAAGGACCCCGCATGCGACGTTGACCTGGAGAAAGTCGACTTGAAGGATCTGGTTTCAACTGTCGTCAAGGAAAACGTACCAATGATTTTCGATGTCTCTGATGTGATCGATGAAAAAGCGGCGGTTGCGGCAGTTTGCGGAGCCCTCTACGATGTCGGGTCGAAGTTGAGAACCCCATACTTGCTGATAGTCGAAGAATCAGACAAGTTCGCCCCCCAGCGAGACAAGGTCATAAAGGAAATCGAAGAGATAAGCAGGAGGGGCAGAAAACGCGGTGTGGGGCTATTGCTTGCGACGCAGAGGCCTCCCCTCCTAAACAAAAACGTGCTCAGCCAGTGTGGCAACCAGCTCATAGGGAAGCTCACGACAGAAGCAGACCTCGCCGCCGTAAACTTGTTTTTTGCCTCTAGGGCGGAACTGGAGGAACTGCCCAAACTAAAGCCGGGAGAGTTCTTCGCGCTTGGCAACCTTGTCGAGGGAAAAGCGCGCATCCAAGTGATGGACAGAGAGACGACTCACAAAGGCTCCACACCTCAGTTGTTACCCAAGCCGATTGGGAAGGTGTCTGAGATAAAGGAAAAGATGATCGCACGTGCAGCCGCCGCTCCCACCGTAGTACCCCTACCAATAGCCGCGCCCACCCCGACCGTGCCTGCTGAGGTTGTTCCGGCCAAGGCGAGGCTGAGAGCTTTTGCCCCAAAAATCAGCAGGGAAGAAATTTTGAGGGTCGCGGAAACGAAAAAGCGGAAGAAGTTCGGTCTTTTTGGTCCAAAGGAGATGCTAACGAGCACGGAGTTGCATTTCCACCCTCTTGTCTTCGTCGAGATAAAATACAAGAAGGGCACTATCAGGAAGTCCATCAAGACTTCCTCATTTGTCCTCGATGGTTTAACTGGTGATTCGGTTGAAATCGAAAAGGGATTCAAGGTGAAAAAGGGATTCGCAGATATCTTGGGGCTCGGTGAAACCGCCGCTAGGGTGCTTGTTGAAATCCACAGATCCAAACGCGCCACAGTAGCCGATCTCGAGGCGAAAACCAAACTGTCAGAAAGCACGCTAAGGGCAACGATAGAAAACCTGAGCAGGCTGAAGCTCATCACCTACACGAAAGTCGGCCGTGCGAGAGTTTACCTACTCCTTCGAAAGCTCGCTCTGCCAAGCCTAAAGCACCACGTTCGCTCCGAGTTGCCCGCGGAGACGAGCATCTCTGGCCTAATGGAGAAGTGCAGACTCAGCGAGCAAGATTTGCGAGATGCTCTCAAGGCGATTGAGCCCACCTGCGATATAACGAGGTTTGAGGCCTTCTACTATCCGATCTACGTCGTGTGCCTTGCGAAAAGAACCTTAACAATAGACGGTCTGACGAGCAAGAACGTTCGATTTGCGCATCTCGGAAAGCTGTGACCTTGCTGGGATGGAGGGCGGATTCTGGGTGCCACTACCCACCTAAATGAAAAGCGGGTTTTTCTGCAGCGGTTTCTATAAATAGGAGAATTTGGATTGGGGTTATGGGGGAGTCGCTGAGGGGATCGGCAAAAGGGAGTATTGAATAAGGGGTTGGTTTGTTGGCGAAAATTGAACCCTATATGTGGAGCATTGTTTGGATGGTATTGCTGGGGGTAGGGATACTGGCGGGGTACTTTTTCCTACAAGAGCTTGAGTCAGGAGCAGGCCCGGCATCGGCCGCCCAATTTCGGGATCTCAAAATTCCTATCTTAGCCTTTGGGGTAGGGATGGAGGTGATTCTCGGTTACTGGTGGATATGGAGGAAGACACGTGTGGGACCCACAAAATATAAACTCCTCAAGCTCGTCGCTACGGGAGATATGACCGAGAAAAAAGCAGCAGAGGAACTAGGCGTGACCCCGGGCATCATTAGGGAGGCTCTAAAAGAATTAAAAAAGGAAGGTGTGGTGGAGTGAGGTGTTGAAATGTCCGAAATCAAATTAGCGGAACCCGTGCGGAAGCTCCTCAAGGAGAAGGAAGATGAAATCAAAGAACTCACTGAAAAAGTGAAAAGTCTGGAGTCAAAAACCGAAGAGTTAAAGTCTTTAAAATCAGAGCTCGAGAAATTGAAGGAGGGGCTTGCGAAGGAGAGGAAGGCGGGCAAGAAAGCTGAGGCCCCGCTGGAAGATCTCGTTTTTGCCTATATCTTAGGCGCGGGCGGTGAGATAAACGTGCCTCGGTGTGCTGAAGATCTCGGAGCAAAAGAGGAGCAGGTAAAAGAGGCCATTGACAATTTGGTTGAAAGTGGACGAATCTCTCGCTAATTGTGAAACTATCCAATTCCAAAATTAATAGGATTGTGGAAACGCTTTTTCAATCGATGGGCGGGCTGGCCACACCAGCCAAAAAAGCGAGCAGCCCCAGCCCCATCGCGATCTTGCATGCGAAGGAAGCGCGCTCTGCACTTTTTCTTTTCTGTTTTCGAGCGATGATCGCGATCGCGGAGATGAAAACCACGATAGAAGGAACGACGAAAACTAAGTAAGGCCAATCGAAGATCCCGAGCGAGTAAGGGAGGGGCGAGAGGATTATGGCGGCACCGATGAAAAAAGCCGCTAACGCTGCCGCCTTTCGCTTGCCATAGCATAGCGGGAAAGTCCTAAACCCAAGCTTTCGATCGCCACGCATGTCTTCGATGTCTTTGACCAGCTCTCGCCCTACCGTCGAGAGTGCAGCCATGAACACTAAAACGAGAAGTTCGATTGGGATGAGAGACCCACTTCCCAAGGTACCCACCGCCAAGCCTCCGAATAGGAATGTCGAGCCCACCAAGTAGCCTATCGAGAGGTTGCCGACCAATCCCCTGCGCTTGAGCCCCCATGCGTAGAGAATGAGCACGAGCGAATTCAGGTAGGCGATCAAGATGCAGTACAAGTTGAGAAAAATTGCCAGCACGATGCCGAGGACGAATAGGATTTGGGCAATTTTTAGGGCTCCTCGGGCCGTCACCCTGCCAGAGGGGATCGGGCGCCAAGGGCGGTTGATCTTGTCTATTTTGCGGTCGAAGTAATCGTTTATCGCGTTTCCCCCACCCGCGATAAGGGCAGCTACTGCAAAGGCCATGAGCACGGTTCCGCCTGGCAGGCCGCACCCACCGAAGGTGACGATCGCCCCTATGAGCACAGCCACGCCAGTAAACAAACAATTGAGCGGCCTGACGAGCTCGAGTGCAGCCGGCAACCGTGGCATGTTTTCACCCCCTTATAAGCTTTATAAATTACTTTCGGTGACCTCTCTCCCCCAAAGTCGCTTAAATATTCCTTCAAAACTGTCGAGCGGAGGTCGAGAAATGGCGTCGTCTGTAAAAGGATTCACACTTTCAGGGGAACATGCTGGATTCGCAGATACTCTGGCAAGCATAGCCGAGCGGATACGCGAACAGGATGGCATAAGGCGAAAAATAGCTGAAGTGCTCGCTGGGCTCAGGAGCATAGCTTTGGATGGCATGGAAGAGATCATCGAACCCTCCCTCGTGAAATCGGTTGAAATGGACGCGCTTGCAAATTTTACTGTAGCGGGCGTCGATGGTGGGATGCTAGAACAACAGCTTCATGGTCTAGACCTGATCCTCGTGAGAGCCGTTGCCGCGATCTTTCATTACCATGATGCTCGGCTTGACTGGGCCGAGTACCTCCCGAGTGAGGTGCCGCCCCCACGCCTGATAGACATCGCGGAACCACTGGATGCTCGGGAATTCGAACTCTTAGCCGGGATGGAGCGCCAGCTGGCTGAACTCGAACTTGCGGCCGAAGCCCTCCGGGCGAGCGGTGCCAAATTTCTGTTGCTCGACGGCTCGGTAGTGCCCCAATATACCGACCGCTTCCCTCGTGATCCCAAGCTGCTAGAGCGTTACCGCCGGCTCCTTGGAGCATACACAGGACTTTACGATGTCTGTGTGGAGTCAGGCGCTCTGCTCGCTGGCACGGTCAAGGATAGTCGGGGCGGGCGTTTCGTAGACATCCTCATGCATAAGATACTCCCAAGTCTGGGTGGTCTCGGGCTCAGGCGGGAAGAGTTGGAGGTCCTTGAGCACTCGCGAGATACGGTGCTCCTCGATCATTTGTTAGATGTTGGGGAGCGCACTTTCATCTTCCAGTATGCCGAGAACCCATCGAGTTATGTGCTTCGCGACCTGGGCGAGTGGGCGATGAGGGTTTACGTGTTTTACCTAAAGTCGGTCCCTTTCGACCGCCCGCTCCGAGTTGAATTCGTCGATTGCTGGGGCGACCCAAGCGAGACAGCAAATCGTATCGCTTCTTTTGTTTACGCTCTCTCCTCTCACCACGATGCGTTTGGATTGCCTTCGGTGCTTATCGAGGCTGATGCATGCGCCCGGCTAGCAGAGGAGGATCTCTGTATAGTAAGGGATAGCATTTCAGATCGCCTCGGGCCATCAGCTCTGATGGACCTTAGGCGACATCGGAGGCCTTTTTGAGGTGATCTGGTGGAGCTGGGAACCATAGTCGCGACCCAAGATGGGCCTTCGCCGAGCAAGTTTACTTTCGTCGTTACCGAGAACGGATGCAGGATCCCTGTTAGGCAAGGGCAGTTCGTGGAGGTCGAGACCGAGGAGGGGCAGGTAATCGCCTTCGTCACCAACTTGGTTAAAACTAACCGATACTTCATGCGAGCGGAGTCGGTCAAAGAGTACGAGCGGGGAGGCAGACCTCTGACGGCGATTTTCCCCGCTGACCGGTGGGAGTACCTGATAGCCGAGGCCCAAGCGCTCGGGACCCAGGGTGAACGCGGGCTCGAACGGAGCACCTTTCCGCCATCGCCTGGACAAAAAGTGCATGAAGCTAGATCAGAGGTGCTAACGCGCTTCCTCGGACTAAATCTAGATGATGGGGTGGAGTTGGGCAAGCTCAAACAACATGAGCTAGCGGTGAAGCTTGACCTCACGAGGCTGTTGCGCAAGCATGTAGCAGTGCTCGCGATGAGCGGTGCAGGCAAGTCGCACGGAGCGATCGTTATGATCGAGGAGTTGCTTGGCCGTCTGCCCGAGCGGGGACGAGTGGGGGTCGTTGTGATCGATGTTCATGGCGAGTACGCTGGGTTGGCAGAGGACGCGAGTTACTCGAACCGTGTGAGCATCGTCAACGGTAGGAAACTAAAAATAGGT
>CAZWMM010000050.1:0-5913 GCA_964634985.1 Hadarchaeota archaeon (SeqCode) | reverse complement strand
GCTTTGTGAACTCGGCCAAATTTTCCTCGCTTCCGAGGGCGCTTTGGGGGATTTCGTTCGTGGGCAAAGAAGGGTTCTCGTTTGCTTTTTTGAGAGCTAAAACGCAGGCGCTCCAAACCACTAGAGCAATCAAAAATAGGGAGATGACTACAAGGTCCTTTTTACTTGGTTTCATTTTTTTCAATCCCAACAACCTAGCCCCCTTTCACTCAACATTAAATACAGACCATCAAAACGATTTCCTTACTCCATCTTCAGCCCCACCCGCACCCCCAGCAGGAGCCCGACTATCATGTCATGGTGAAAAATAAATGTCATTAAATTTTGGGATATGGGCGAACCGTAAGGGGCTAAACCTATATGTGCACCAACAACAGCGGATGGAACGGGAGAAGATGTGGAAACCTTTCAAAAGACTTGTGACGCAGATTCTCATCATTTTACTGATAAGCATGTCTGTTTTTCCATTTGTACAAGCTACAGACGATACACCGCCCACGATTATAATTATTAGCCCTTCTTCCGGCGAGCAGGGGCAAACCCTAGAGTTGACTATTTTTGGAATGGATTTTGTTGATGGAGCCAGTGCTTCCTTTTCTCCGCCTACGGGAATAACAGTAATCTCTGTAGGATTTGTAAATCACATGGAACTTAGAGCTACTGTAACCGTTGCCATAGGTGCCGATGTAGGTCCCAGAGATGTGACAGTTACAAACCCAGATAATCAAAGCCACACTTTAAGCGGGGGTTTCACCGTCACCGAAGCTAAACCGACTATTTCTGCGATAACTGGTCTGACCGCAACTGATGCCCACGACGGAAAGGTAGATCTAACTTGGAACCCAAGCGAAGCCGAGAACTTCGCCCATTATGCCATATACGTCGCTGAAACGGAGATAACAGATGTTACTGGTCTCTCCCCAACCGCCACAATCACAGACATAGCAGTTCACATGTACCAAGTGACAGGACTCAAAGATGGCACTACGTACTATTTTGCCGTGACCGCTGTGGATACGACCGGCAATGAGAATAAAGCAGTAACTGCCGCAAGCACGATTCCTACCCCAGGTATGGCGCCTACTCCAGGTTTATCTCTCGGCTGGATTCTAGCTATCGTTCTCACATCTCTTGCTGTAATAGGGGGATTAGTTTTCTTCGGATTTTTCGGGAAAATATGGGATTGGGTCAAGCGGAAGCTTGGGCTCGGTCCGCCAGAGATACCGGATTGTCTGAAACCTGTTTGGGAGGCCCTTACACGTGTTGTCCCCGGAAGTGAACTCGTTGGAATCTTGGGCCCAGATGCAGGGATAGATTCGCTTGGTGTGGCGCTGGCTCATGTCAATAAGAAACTTACAGATATTGCTGCAACCTCATCGCTGATGCAGGATGACCCGGAATACAAGAAGTGGGAAAAGGTTGCGGAGATTCTGAGGAATTATATCAGGGAACACCAAAAATAGGATTCGTAGTGTTGCTATCTAATCTGCCAAAACCTCACATATGTCTAGTGACGCGTGATTGAATAGTAACTTGGTTTATGTTACTTACCCTTCTTGTCTTTCTAAGGTGAGAAGAGCCCAAAAGGGGAAATCTAAAAGCTCCAATAAACCAAACATCAGTAAAAATAACCCCTCTCTTACTCCCACATCTCCAGCCCCACCGTGTGCTTGTGGTCGGCGACTCGGAGGAAGAACGGCATGTAGCATTGTTAAGCTCGGCGATAAAGGCGGCAATCAAGAAAGAAAATCTGGGAGAGTACCTGAATCCCCCTTCTCTTGAATACAAAATTTTACTGTGGAGTGGTGGGGTCGCCAGGATTTGAATTCCCGGGGGCAAGCCTGAGCTTCACCCCTCCCGGGTTTGCAGGTCTCTTCAGCACCGCTCCAATGGGTCATCATCCTTTCGTCAGCAGACCCACAATTGCCACTGGAGCCTGCCGTGCTACCAAGCTACACTACGACCCCACCTGAGCGAAATTTGTAGCAAGATAATAAAAACCCTCTGAAATGTCGCGAAATAAAGGTAAAAATTAAGAACATCTATAAGAGAAAACAGAGAAAGAAAATACTGTATCATAAAGGAGGAGATGGTGTGGAAATCATCTTCGGATCAGAACGGCTGAAACGTGGATTTGCCAAGATGCAAAAAGGTGGCGTGATCATGGATGTTACCAACCCAGAGCAGGCCATCATAGCCGAGGAAGCAGGGGCAGTGGCAGTGATGGCGCTTCAGGCCGTGCCCGCCGACATTCGCGCGGCAGGGGGCGTCGCTAGAATGGCTGACCCCGCGGTAATTGAGGCGATAATGAACGCAGTGACAATTCCAGTCATGGCGAAGTGTCGAATAGGCCACTTCGCTGAAGCTCAGGTGCTAGAAGCTTTGGGCGTAGATATGATCGATGAGAGCGAAGTGCTTACGGTTGCGGATGAAGAAGCTCATGTAGATAAACACAAGTTTAAAGTGCCGTTTGTTTGCGGTTCGCGGGATTTAGGCGAAGCTTTGCGGCGAATCGATGAAGGAGCGGCAATGATTCGAACTAAAGGTGAGGCGGGGACGGGTAACATTGTTGAAGCGGTGAAGCATATCAAACTCACGAAGCGCCAAATAGCTGAACTCGCGGGACTTTCACGTGACGAGCTTGAGATAAAAGCACGGGAGTATCGGGTGCCCGTCGAACTTGTCGAAGAAACAGGAAAGCTTCAGCGTTTGTCAGTCGTCTGGTTCTGTGCGGGCGGAATCGCAGGGCCCGCTGACAGTGCCCTTGTAATGCAACTCGGCGTGGATGGCGTTTTTGTTGGCTCAGGTATTTTCAAGTCAAGCGATCCCCCAAGGATGGCTAAGGCGATAGTGGAAGCGACCAGACATTATGATAACCCCGAGATGGTATTGGAAGCATGTAAAAATCTGCCGCAGCCGATGAAGGGCATTGATATAAAGATGCTCAAAGCAGAGGAGAAACTGCAGGCCCGAGGCATTTAGTTATCGTTAAGTAATTTAAATGAACTTTTAGAGGCAACTTTGTGAAAATCGGCATCATTGGCATCCAAGGCGCTGTGAGCGAGCACATCGGGGCAACTAAGCGGGCCATGCAAAAGCTCGGCATCCAAGGCGAGGCGGTCTGGGTCGGCAGGCCAGAGCATCTCGAAGGCGTGGACGGCATCATCATCCCTGGAGGAGAGAGCACCACCATAGGCAAACTTCTGCAAACTACCGGGCTTTTCGAACGGGTCAAGCGGCTAGCCTTGAACGGCACGCCTGTTTTAGGCACATGCGCTGGGTTAATCACGCTGGCCAAGCGAGGCGACGAGCAAGTTATGCACACGGGGCAACCGCTGCTTGAGCTCATGGACATCTCGGTCATCCGGAATGCCTTCGGTAGGCAACGCGAGTCATTCGAGGTGGACCTTGAGATCCCGGTGCTCGGCAGGGAGCCTTTCCGTTGCGTCTTCATCCGTGCTCCAGCCATCAAGGAGGTATGGGGGGATGTGCAAGTGCTTGCGGGCTTTCAGAGCAAGATCGTCGCTGCGCAGCAGGACAATTTGCTTGCCGTAGCATTCCACCCCGAGTTAACCCCTGACACCCGGTTGCACGAGTACTTTTTGCGGATGGACGGACGTTAGCGAAGCAAAGGTGAAAAAATTTGCTCGTGGACGTGAGTAGGTCGGTAAAACATTTGCGGGAGTTCTAGGCGAAAGTGTTAAAAACAACTTAAGTCGATGAAAATATGATAACCTACGTTGATGAAAATACGGAAGCAAGCGCATGAGAATAAGTTACCCAAAAAACATCAATTTCGAATGCCAAAGATGCGCTATGTGTTGTGGGGACAGCTCTCATCGGAGCAGAAACATCCTCGTGCTCGAAACGGAAGTCGATCAAATATCGAAGAAAACTGGCTTGAGGCCTCTCTCTTTTGTTTCTCGCTCTTTTGGGCCTGAGCCCTATCGCTTCAAGCTGAAGAAAAGGAACGGGAAGTGCTTTTTCTTGGATGGTAAAGCCTGTAAGATTTATCAAGTCCGGCCGCTGATCTGTCGCTTTTACCCGTTCTCCCTGAGCAAGGAGAACGGCGGCTACACCTTCGGTGCTTCGGAGGAGTGTCCAGGCGTGGGGTTAGGCGAATCCATGGGTCAAGGAGAATTCCAGAGGATGCTGGAGGCAGCCCTGAAGGTGCATGCGACGAGGATCTAAGAAGAGATGACATTTGTTTTTTTGGGTATCGCCTTTCCGAAATTGTTAGGGGATACTTTTATCGAGAAAAACTCGAATGAAACACTCCTCCTCCGGGGGCGGATTTCGACCTAACCCCCCACGATTCCAACTGGTCCCGAGTTTTAGTGCCCCTAGTTCAGATGGCGCCCATCGGCGGAGCATTTAACTCCTTGGCCGGGATTTGAACCCGAGGCGCAGGCTCGACAGGCCTGCATGTTAGACCGGTCTACACCACCAGGGCCCATACCGAAGATTAGGGAATAGATAATTAAGCTTTTCAGAAGGACTGGCGGCGTCCTAGAGTTCCCATGGTCTCTCGAAACATAGTACAGTCCAGATCGCTGGCAGGCTTAACTTCCGAGATCTGACGAGATCGGGTGTTTCCCTGCCGCTGTGACCGCCAGCCCAATTAATTTTCTATTTTCGGATTTAAAAGGTGAGTGGTCCCGCGGGCCGGAGTTTCAGTGGCTCTGCCACATTTGAACCGGCGACATGTCGGTTTCGGCTTGGGTCTTTGGCCCGCCTCACGGCGAACAGCCGACCACTCTACCAAACTGAGTTTACGGGGCGCTTTTTTTGGGCACCTTACCGCGGGGCGCGGGACCAATTTAAAATGAGACGAATGAAATAAATATTTATTCCTTCATCTTCTAACCTTCAACGCTTGGATGAGTTGTTCTACAGTGATAACTCTAGCTACCTTGTTTAAATTTTTCTGGTAACTTTGAAGTAAACTCTAATTTTCAAGACTCCTTGACAGAGCTTAGGGGTGGTTTATACAACCTCGGTGTGACTACTTCGGGAGCCGAGGTTACGAACTCGTCCCCCCCAACGTGGTAAATCGGCTTCATTTTCTTGGGGTCAAAGCCTTCGTTCGCATAGGCCTCTAAGACTTCTCCGATGAAAATCGTGTGGTCCCCGGTTGTTATCCGTTGGCTTACCCTACATTCAAGGTGAGCCACACATTCCTAGATGATGGGCGGCTTAACCTTTTTCGCCGGGGCGGGGGTCAGGTTAGCCTCCCGAAACTTTTCAACTTTCCTCCCGCTTCTACTCCCGCAGAAAAGGGTTTCCTTGAGGATTTTCATCGTGGGTACATTTACCACGAATTCACCCGTCGCTTGAATCAACTCATGGGAATATCGCTTGGGGGCGATGCTGATGGCAACCATGGGCGGGGTGATCGAAGTGGGCATCGTCCAAGCTAGAGTTATGATGTTGGATTTACCCGCCCTATCGACGCAACTCACTAAGACTGTGTGTCTCGGGTGCAACAATCGATAAGCTGAGGAAAGGTCGACCCCAACCTTCTTAACGTTCAAACGAACCCCCATTTCACCTGTGATTGAACCGTTAAGAGTCTGTTGATGTAAGTTTTACGCATCGGAGAAGAAACTAACAAGGGGAAAGGTTATTATTAAACGAGCTGTTTGCTTCTTTCCTTCTCCTTGCACTTAATACACATGTGCCCCTTAACGTAATCGCTGCCCCAGACAATATAGGCGTATTTTTCATTTATTCTCTTCCCGCACTTGAGGCAAACCCATTCAGGCATACTATCATTTCAAAATTCTTACTCAGTGTTTAAATCTTTTTTTTATCAATTTGGGGCTATTGGATCATAAATTTTTTATCTCTGACTCTAGAATTGCCAAAATTTTTATCTCTGACTCCGAAATCAAAAACAATCCTCAAATAATT
>CAZWMM010000049.1:0-5935 GCA_964634985.1 Hadarchaeota archaeon (SeqCode) | reverse complement strand
TGCAGGATGTGTACTCGATCACGGGCGTTGGGACTGTACCCATAGGGCGGGTTGAAACTGGAGTGTTAAAAGTTGGCGATAAAATATTGTTCGAGCCCTCGGGCAAAAGCGGCGAAGTTCGCTCGATCGAGATGCATCACGAGTCCATGCAGCGTGCCGCGCCCGGGGACAACATAGGCTTTAACGTGAGGGGAGTTTCGAAAGCCGATGTCAAGCGTGGAGATGTGGCTGGTCACCCCGATAAACCACCCACGGTTGCGAGCGAGTTCACCGCGAAGCTCGTAGTGCTCGCGGTGCCCACCGATCTCACCCCTGGATTTGCCCCCCTCTTCCACTGCCATGCAGCGCACGTGTCAGGGCGATTTGAAGAGATACTCCAGAAGGTGGATCCGCGTACTGGGGCGGTCATCGAGGAAAAACCAAGTGCTTTACGAAAGGGCGATGCGGGTGTGGTGCGAGTGGTGTTGAACAAACCCGTGGTGATCGAGCGCGTGAGCGAGATACCGGAACTGAGCCGTTTTGCGGTTCGCCATGGGGGGCAGACGATCGCCGCTGGAATGTGTGTCGACCTAGTACCTATGAAGAGCTAGAGTTTAGGGATGTAAGGCATGCTGAGCTTATGGGCCATTCGCCGCTCCCGCTCGATGAGGCTATTCACATCCCTTACTTTCACACCCGCTGCGTTGGCTATGGCTGAAGGTTTTAATCTCAGATCTAATCCGGCATAGATCATGTCGAGTTTTTCGTAGGGTAGGCCTAGCTCCCTTTCATCCGTCTGTCCGGGCCAGAGACCAGCCGACGGTACTTTTTCTATTATCCGCCTAGGGATGTTGAAGTGTACTGCAAGTTGCTTTACTTGGGTTTTATAGAGGCATCCGATCGGCTGAAGGTCAACTCCAGCGTCTCCAAATTTAGTGAAATATCCAGATCGAATCTCGCTGCGGTTACCGCTCCCCACCACGAGATGGTTGAGCAAATTCGCGTAGTAGTAAAGAATGGTCATTCTAACCCGGGGCTTGATATTGGCAACGGGAATGTGCGCCCCCACTCTAAAACTTGGGAGATTCTCGCGGATTCCGAGCAATGCGGGGGTGATATCGACAACCTTAAACACTATGCCGAGCATTTTCGAGACATCGCGTGCGTCAGCGATATCTCGTGGCTTTGTAACCCCGGCCTCGGGCATGCAGATCCCAAGGACTTTTCTTTTGCCAAGAGCCTTCGTGCTCAAGGCGGCTATCACTGAGGAATCTAAACCCCCACTGAGTCCAGCTACCGCTCCTCGAGCACTGGCTTCCTTTATTTTCCGCTTGATAAACGCTACGAGCTTTCGTTCAACTGCTGGAGGATTTATCCTCAGAGAGCGAGCGATCAGCTCCGAGGCATCCATTTTGATCGACCACACCACCTAAAACCGATCGGGGTAGGAGCCCAGCACCTTCAGCATGGCCGTCTTCTGTTTGACTCCCCTCAGCGCCCCCTTTACCTTCTTATCCTCGCGGTGCCCCTCAAAGTCTATGAAAAAGAGGTAATCGCCGGGGGCTTTCTTCGACGGGCGGGACTCGATCTTCGTCAGGTTTATATTGCGGATCGCTAACTCACGTAAGATCTCGTAAAGGATACCAGGTCTGTCCTCCGCCGTGTAAAACACTATCGAAGTTTTGTCGCGACCAGTCGGCTTGCTGTCTTTTCTGGCGAGGCAGAGGAAGCGGGTGATGTTCGTCTCACCGGTTTGGATCTTCTCGCGGAGCACCTCCAGCCCGTAAAGTTCAGCTAGTGCTTTCGGTCCTATCGCCGCTGAGTTGGGCTGACGGAACTTGCCGACCTGTTCAGCGGCTTTTGCTGTGCTCGTCACCTCGATGAGTTCTGCATTTGATAGGTTTTTGCGCAGAAACTCGCGGCATTGGGCCAGCGCTTGAGGGTGGGATAGCACCTGAGTGATTTTCTTGAGTTTTGCCCCCGGCATTCCGAGCAGGGAGTGGGAAATCGGTAGGACCACCTCGGACTGAATCTGAACGTCGGCCCATGCTAAGGCGTCGAGGGCTTCGCCGACCGAACCCCCCCACAAGCTTTCAATCGGGATGACACCTACTTCGATCTCACCGCGTACCACAGCCTCGGCTACATCTGTGATCGTGGGATAAGTTACGGCTTCCATCTCATCTCCAAACTGCGCGCGCGCGGCCAGCTCAGCGTAGGTACCCTTTGGCCCGAGGAATCCGACTTTCATACCTGCTCACCCTCGAACCGCGCATACAGCTTCCTGTATGCATTTTCTGTCTCGGGCGCCTCCCATGGGGCTAGGGCCTCCTTGAATATCGTCTTCATGCTCTTCGCGTTCCCAGCGGAGAAAGCGATGTCTAACGAGCGACAGGCTTCCAAGAACGAACTCCGCACCACCCTAGCATATTTGTTGTGGACTTGGAGCTCGCCGTAGAGTTCGGGGTTTCCCGCAAGCGTGGATTTTGCCAACTCGAGCAACGAAACGAACATTGGGGTGCGGAATTTCTTCGCCCGCTTTAGCCCCTTCATCGATTTTAGCGCATCGAGGTAAGCGAGGAGGACGAAGTGGGTCATGCATTGAACAATTGCCATCGTTCGGTCATGCTCTTCGACCTCCATCTCGGTGACACGCGCGCCCAGCTCCCGCAGGCGTCCCTTGAGCCAAGCGTAGCGCCTGCCGGGCTTGACTGGAACCACCACGAAGTCTTTCCCCTTGACGCTCGTCGCCCCGGGGCCGAAGAGGGGATGGAGTGACACAAGCTCGAGCTTAGCGTCGATCTTCCGCATTGTTTCGACGACATCGCTTTTCACCGAGGAGACATCTGCGAGTAACGCTCCCTTTCGCGCCCACCCGGCGAGCGACTTGATCGCTTGTGGGGTCTTCGAGATGGGCACGGCCACTAGCAGGAGCTCGGCCTCAGTCGCAGCTTCCGCCACTGGCTTTGGTTGTAGGTCCAGTTCTCTTGCCACTTGGCTGGCCTTGGCAGTGCTCGTATCCGAGACGATCACCTCGCCCAAGTTCTGCTTCGCGAATCCTGCCAGCCACTTCCCCATCGAGCCCACACCCACGATCGCTACTTTCATTTGCTTCTCCCCCTGAGCTGCCGTTTCGCAGCCGCTTCCATAACCTTAATGGGCGCACGCTTGCCCGTCCATATTTCAAATGCCAGCGCCCCCTGATGGATGAGCATGCCCAGCCCGTTCACCGTCTTGGCCCCCACCCTCTTCGCCTCCCGTAGCAACTTGGTCTGGAGCGGCTCATAAACGATGTCATTGACTACAAGCTTGCGGTGTATCATGTCTGCGGTCACCAAGGTTTGATTGATATTAGGACGCATGCCGACCGTCGTGGCGTTGATCAAGATATCAGCACCTTTCAAAGCCCTCGCGAGCTCTGCGGGGTTCAGAGAGACGAGTTCAACGCTTTTTCCAAGCTCTTGGTCGATCGCTGAGGCTAGAGCTCGTGCCTTAGAGGGGGTACGGTTTCCTATCGAGACTCTCGCACCACTCTTCACGATGGAAAAGGCGATCGCCCTAGCTGCTCCCCCAGCCCCCAAGAGCACAACGTTTAGTCCCTCGAGCGAGCCAATTTTTTCCTCGAGCGCTCGGATTGCGCCTTCACCATCGGTGTTGTAACCGACGAGCTTTCCCCGCTCATTCTTGACGGTGTTCACGGCACCCACCAAGCTAGCTGATTCATCGAGTTCATCGAGTAACTCCGCGATGGCGACCTTGTGGGGGGTGGTGACGTTGAGGCCTCCGATGCCCATCTCTCTCACGCCGGCAATGACATCTGCGAGCAATGCTTTTGGGACACGGAGTGCCACGTAAGCGCAGTTGAGCTTCAAGGTCCTGAATGCCGCGTTGTGCATGGCGGGTGAGAGGCTTTGTTCCACGGGGTCGCCTATCAGCGCGAAGAGTTTGACTTTAGCATCGGGAAGTCCTCTTCTTTTAGGGGGGAGATCACCTCTTTTCATCTTCTTCTCCCCTAGACCCAAACTCGCGCATCAATCTCTTGGTGGTTTGGACATCGAGTTGCCCAGATGCAGTTGCTTTGTCAGCTGCAGCATACGTGATGGGTGAACCGAGGAGCGGCGCCGCTATGCGGGATAACCTCCCGGCATCACCCATTGCAAACGCTATCACGGGCACCGCCACTACATCCTGGACTTGAGTAAGAAAGTCGAGCACGCGGAGAGCGTCACTCACTCGCTCAGCAAATGTTGCTATTTTCACTAGATCGCACTTGGACTTTGCTAAGCGATCAGCGATGCTCATGAGCACATCGACAGAGGGCGTTGAAGAGAAGTCGTGGTGTGACATAAGCACGCTCACGTTTGCTTCCTTCGCTCTCGCGATGGTTTCCTCCCGCAACCGTTCTGGAGTGGAGAACTCAAGGTCGATGCAGGCAACGCCTCGCGTAATTCCTTCGAGCAAAAACTCGACGCGTTTTTCCTCTTCCCCCTCAAACTTGCCGCCCTCGCGCTTGGGGCGGTTCGTCAGGATGACGGGTGTTTTTATTCGCAAGAGCTTTTCCCAGCCGGAAGGGTTTCGTAGACCATCGATGCGGAGCTCTATCAAGTCAGCACCTTGCTTGATAGCCTTAGCTATGCCAGCCCGCATAGTTTTGATATTGGATCCGATGACGGACCCACAGACAGCAGGAGTTCGTATCTCGTGCTTACCTAGCTTGAGTATCCCCACGAACTCACCCTTATTGTAACTAAACAATTAACATACTTTTTAATTAACAGCTGCGCTTCACAATCGTGCACTATTGGCATCCTTTAATTATCTCTCGACGACGGTTTCCTCCACCTTGACGCCGAAGTGCCTTCCAGCTTGCTCGGTGTGCACGAGTACTTCATCACCAGGCCTGAGCTTGGCGACGGAAATGGGTTTTCCATTTTTATTGACGAGGTTTATTGTTTCGGCGTTCTGAAGCAGGGTTTTGAATTTTTCTCCCTCACGCTCCGCCTCCACGAGCAGGAACGGGCGGCGCTCTATTTTCACTCGCCCCACAACAGCCACGCGGGCCCCCCCTTTGGCATTGATGATGAGCACCTCGTCACCAGCGTTTAGCTCCGACATGTACTTGGTCTTGCCCCCCGGCAAACGTATGTAGGCGTGCACAGCTCCCGCATTCACGCGGAAAGGTCTGGGCTCGACGAACTCGCTTGGCAGCGTTTCGGAATGGACAAGGAACATGCCGCTCGCCTGACTCCCAACGAGCATCCCCTCGCCGAGTGTCATCAAGGAGGTGGTGTCGACACAGGCTCGGTCGCCCATCCCCACCGGTCGGACCTCAGTCACTTTAGCTGGTATTAGCTCTAGTTTTTCAACCGTGAGTCGCTCAAAAGTTTCGCACACTTTTCGGATCTCTTCAGCGCCCCGCTCCTTCGCATTGAGCAGCACCCCCGCGGCGCCTATCTCTAGAGTTTCGACCGCAACTTTTGCCTCGCTGGCGTCTTTCACTCCGGCTAAAACTTTTACCTCGGCACGCTGGAGTTCGGCGATCATGTTTTCGAGTGGGATGACTTTCCAGTCGGGCGTCACCGCGATGAGGAAATCAGCTTCCTTCCCAGCCTTAACCGCGGCGCGCTCGAGTTCTTTGCTTGAAACCTCCACGAGTACTGCGACTTTCTTTTCTTGCCTGTGCAATTTATCGGTTTGCTTAAGTGCTCGCTCAACCTCCTCCACGCTTCGGGCGCTCAGCACCACTACGCCCACACCTGGAGCGGGCTCACTCGTAGCGACGGAAATTGCCCCGAGCTTCGACACCTCTTGAACGTCCTCGGGCCTGATCAAGACAACATTCGCACCAGCTTCGATGGCGGCTCTGACGATGGGTTTTCGTTTTTCCCAAGGTTCTTGTTTTAAATGTTCCTGGTGGCTCAGAGGGTAAAGGATCTGCCTGCAATGTGGGAGACCC
>CAZWMM010000048.1:0-5942 GCA_964634985.1 Hadarchaeota archaeon (SeqCode) | reverse complement strand
TTGCAACCCTTATCCTTTCACCGCTCGACAATTCGTGAGAATACCTATACAACAGATCAATCGGTAAATTAAACATCAGAAAAATGGGCGCGAGTACTCCCGATACCGCCTCCCATGGGGCGACCGGGAAGAGTTCTTTTATCACGGCTTTCTCCAGCTTAAGCTCTTCGAGTTTTTCACCCATCACTCGTTCGGGATAATCCCCCAATCGATAGATCAAATCTATCATCTTCTCCTTCAATCCCAACTCTTTCGCCTTCTTCTTGGCTAGGGAGAGTGCTTTTTCACCTTTTAACCCGAGTCTGGCCAAAGCCAAATCTTTGACCGTGGCATGATAAGCCAAATCCAGTTCTTGGTGAACCACTCCAATTCGCCTGCGAGTCATCAGTGATTTGTATCCCAATTTTGTGATGTCAGTTGCTGCTTTCCCCATCCTGTAAATTACCTTACCCCCCTCAGGGAGTTCTAACCCAGACAGCAGTCTGATCAAAACAGTTTTTCCCACCCCAGATGGCCCTATCACCGCCAGGATTTCCCCATCGTAAACCTCGAAATTCATCCTTTTCATTTCAAACGTGTCTTCGAATATTTCGGCGCGATAGCTTTTGGTCAAGTCCTGAACTCCGACGATCTTCTTTTTTGACCTAAGCATAGGTTTTAAAGGTATGGGTGCCTCCATCTCGGCCATGAATTCATCGATTACCTCCTCGGGTTTCCCAACTGCTAGGACCCCCTTTTCGAGCCAGATCACCCTATCAGCCACGTATTTGAGGAGGGCGGGGAGATGGGAGGCGACGATCATGGACACATCGAACTGAGCCCGTATTTTTTTCATCCAGTCGAGGGCCATTTGCTTCGTAGCCGGACAAGTCATCGTGACGGGCTCATCTAATAGGAGGATGATGGGCTTCCGGCCTGCTATCGCGAGTTGTCTCGCTAACACCAACCTTTGCTTCTCCCCTCCGCTGAGCGTATGGGCCGGATGATTGGCTTTACGAGCTAACATCACCGCTTCGAGTATCCGCTCGCTTTGCTCCTTGAGTTCCAGGAAATCGGCGGAATCCTCTTCTGGGAGGGGACCGGTTTCATCCCCTGTTTTAAGAGCGTTCATCCTTCGCATCACGTTTTCTAGGGTGCTAGTAGCCCAAAGGCCAAACGATCGTTGGAGGTGGATGGCTGTCATCTCGTGAATTTTTCTGATATCGGCTTCAGATGCTTTTGGGGTTAGATGAACATCGTTGATCCATATCTCCCCGCTATCGAAGGGCTCAGCCCCTCTCAGCACCCGGATGAGTGTCGTTTTGCCCCCACCGCTCCTGCCGATGAACCCCAAAATTTCCCGTCGGTGGAGATCGAAGGAAACGTTTTCTAGAGCTTGGACTTTCTCCCCACACTCAAGCGTGTATTCTTTAGACAAATTGGCAACTTGAACTACGGTATCTTTACTTTTCATAACTTAATTCTCCTGAGGGATATTTGGGGCCCGCATTTATGAAACTTGTTTAAGTCAACGATAGGTGTCCCAAATTGGCACGATGTGTAAATAAGACATTTTGTCCCATTATAAAAGTTCCTAAATCAATGTTCTATGCTATAGTACCAGTCAGTGGAGAAAAGCCGATCAAGATTTTGAAAAAGAAAGGTTTCGAGGTCAAAAAAACAGAAGGGGAACCACGTACAGATGGAAGATGATTCCGGGAGGAGGGTTACCGTACCCATCCATCCTAGTAGGGAGATAGGTAGGGGCTGTTGAGGAAGATTCTGAAGGACGCTGAAATTTCTGTTAGGGAATATGGGGAACTGAGGAAACACACCTGAAGACCAGCGGTGGAGGAACTCGCAGTCCTCGTTCTGGGTCCGCTTTTTTTACGGCTCGATAAGTGAATTTTCGCTGGTTGCACCACAGTTTTTGAAATCCCCATAAGTTTTTATGCCACGAAGTGAACTAATTAGTTCATGATGCGAACTAAAATAACAGATGTCCTCTCTCGGGTTTTGGGCTCGGAGAAAAGAAGGAAAATTGTTAGGGCTATGTTGAACCACCCAGAGAGGGATTGGAGCGTCCCGGAGCTCGAAAAAATTACTGGAGTCCCCCACGCGACGGTCTGGCGAACGGTTTTGGATATGGAAAATGCGAAAATCTTGAAATCAAGATTGTTGGGGAAGAAAACGAAGTTATTTAACTTAATAGAGGGTTCACCGTATCTCCCAGCACTGAAGTCGGCTGTCGCTGTCGAGGTCTTCCCTCTCCGAGAGGTGGCGGAAGAATTCGCTAGAGAAGTTTCGAGACTTAGAGCAGTCAAATCCTGTGTCCTTTACGGCTCGGTTGCCCGCGGGGCCGCCACGATAGAGAGCGACATTGACGTATTAGTTTTGGTTAAAAAGTCAACGGAAGCATTGAGAACACAAATCACAAAAATTGCCAGCGACGTGAGCCACCGCACAGGGCGTTCAATCGTGCCCACTGTGCTACCTGGTGCTGATTTTGATGAGATGGTGAAGAAAAAACACGAGTTCGCAACCGCAGTTAAAAAAGAGGGAATGGTATTGTTTAGGCAGAGCAAAACATGACTTACCTAGATCACTTGGAACAGGCAAAACTCTGGTTATCGGCGAAGTATGTGTTTGGACTGCGGGTCGAGACGAGGAGTAAGTACACCGTTGCATCAGCGTTGGCCATTCACGCTGTGATCAAGGCTAACGACTCGCTAACCACGAGGTTTTTGGGACGCGTGGCTAAGCGGCACGAAGATGCTCCGGCACTTTTTCTCGAATTGGTAAGGAGGAACTACCTGCCAAGTGAAGAGGCCCGCCACCGAGATACCTTGGCCGAGGCGATAAGGGAAAAATCCGCGGCCGATTACCACGCTGAGTTCTTCTCTAAACAGGATGCAGAAACCATGATCAGAAAAGTCGAAAAGTTCGTCGAGATGGTCGAGAAACATCAAAAACCGTCGCGATAGGCTGGATTCGAATCCCGCCTGCCGCACCACACCATTATCTTGGGAGCTTCCCTTTCACGTAGTCCAGAAACCTCGTGGCGCTGCGCAGGGCGTCCGTGGCATCCTTGGAGCTCAGGAGAACTTCGAGGTACTCCGCCTTGTTCTTGATCGAGAGAATGGTGCCGAAGCGTGACACGTTTTTCTCGTGCTCGGGCTCGGCGGGGGAAATGCTGCTGAAAAGTTCCACAGCCTCCTCGTGCCTCGTGCCCGCGTACCTGAATCCCTTTACAAACACCAAGAGCGCGTCCGCCGCCGAGATGATAGCGTGCACCGAGTTCAGGACGCTGGCGTTGTAGCGAGCACGCTCAAAAGCATCGTTCGCCGTGGCCAAGAACTCCTCGGATTTCAATAGGTAATTCCTGTACTTCGACCGGTCGACGCTCCGGGTTCTCATTGTTGAGCTTCCTCCGGGTAGAGCTTAAGCCCGTTCTCTACTTCTCTGATCAGCGGCGAATCTCGTCTGCGCTCGTATTCGGCTTCATCCATCACCACAATTTGTACGCTGTTGCCATATAGGGCAGGACATGAAACGCGCAGCTTGTCGTTGGTTCGCTCGATCTCCTCCTTGTCGGCGCCGCCCTTCACCACCACGAAAATATCTATGTCGCTGTTGTAGTTTTCTTGCCCTTCGGCTATCGAGCCATAAAGATAGATCCTAGACACTCGCTTGAGGGGATACGAGCTGAGCACGAGGTTTTTGAGATGCTCAAGTGGCGCTGGAAAAGTCGAGACGCGCTTGAACATCGGCTCAAGGAGCTGGTGGTAATAGCTGCCCTGCTTTAGGCGCCAAACGGTGGTCGCTCCCACCCTCCTCCGCTCCACGAGGTTATGTTGCTCAAAGAGTTTCATCAGCTGATTTATCGAAAAATTGGAGAGGTCCAGCACCCGGGCCAACTCCCGCTCGCTCATCTCGACCTCGCGTTGGCTGAAGAGGTAGGAGAGCAACCTTAGCTTGGCCTTGGAATCCAACATGCCCTGCGCCAGTTCATGAAACTTCATACTATGTTATTTTTTAATAACAAGTGTTTTATAAATCTAACGGATGTTATTTAAATCTAACAATTTGGGCCTCGGGAAAGCCTGAGCGCGGGTTCGAACCCCGACCTATCGCAGCGATTTTTGATATCTCAACCATCTCGACAAATTTTCCGACTTTTCTAGTTAGGTTTTCTGCATCTTGTTTGGAGAAGATGACCAATCTGGACGATTAAGCCCCTTGGTCGGGCACACTCAAAGCCGAACACATTAACCTCCCATAACCATGGGGTCTACGCTTCTAGGTGTTTTGATCGGCTGATTCGATCCGCTCGTCTAGCTTAGTCCTTTATTTTTTGATCATCTTTTATAAGTAACACTGCTAGCTATTAAGTCCAAACTCCGAAATTTCAACGATAGAAAATGGGAAGGGAAAAAATCGCTATAATTTCGCCAGAGGTGTTTTCCTATGGCGCAATGCTGATCGGCGGGATATTGAAAACCAGCGGGTATCAAATCAGCTTATTCAAAAACCTTCGTCCGCAGAATGTTATTGGCGTAGATATCTTAGGCTTGAGCTTAACCCCCATCTCGCATCTTTTGAGTGTGAAAGAATTTGTTTCAGAGCTTAAAGCTGGCCCCCAACCTTTGACCGTGGTGGGGGGCCCCATAAGTCAGGCCCCCGAACTCGTTTTCAAAATCTTGCCCGAAATCGATGTGGTAGTAATTGGGGAAGGGGAAGAAACCGCGCCCGAACTCATGGAAGCCATCGAAAGGAAGAGGGATCTGGAGTCGGTGGCAGGAATAGCATTCAAGCACGACGATGAGGTGGTGAAGACATCCCCCAGAAAACCAGCCAGTTTGGGGGGCCGACCCTTACCTGAAATACCTGAGAATATAGGACAACAGGATATCCGGGGGGCCAATGTTTACGTGGAGACCCACCGGGGCTGTTTGGGGAATTGTGGATTCTGCCAAGTCCCATGCTTCTTCGGCCGGGAAATCCGCTCGAGACCCATTGAAGATTTGGTTACCGAGGTGAAAGCATTTAAAAAATCTGGAGCGCGAAAAATCGCCCTCACTGGGGGTACATCTAGCCAATATGGGTGCGAGGACTCCAAGTTGAACGATGAAGCATTCATTCGCTTGCTCAAAGCGATAAACGAGATAACCGGTCCGCGCAACCTTTCGGTTCCAGACTTAAGGGTGGATATCGTCGGCGAAGCAGTTTTGGAAGCTATTAAAAAATACACGATCGGATTCGTTATTTTCGGAATCGAATCTGGAAGCGATAGGATACTAACTAAGATGCGAAAGGGGATAACGGTCGAAAAAATCCGTGAAGGGGTTGAGAGAGCCCGTGAAGCAGGGTTGGAGGTTGGCGGATCTTTCATCGTGGGATATCCTGGGGAAACCCCTGAAAATTACGCTAAAACCAAGGAACTGGTGGAAGAGCTGATGCTGGATGATTATTCGGTAAGCATAGCAGATCCGATTGTGGGAACCCAATTGGCTGAAGAGGCCACCCGCATACCACGAGCTGAGAACCCGGTTTTCGTCAGAGACCAAGGAAAACTAGGTTCCCTACACGACCTCAGGGTTGCGGAGGCGAGAGCTTTCGATTTGATGCTCACGGCTGCGGCTGCTAGATCTAGGCCCCTCCCTGCTACGAATGAAATTTACAACAAATTTTTACAGGAGGCGAAAAAACAAGGGGAAGAGATCAGGATGTCAACAAATGTGCTGAAGGAATTTTACGGGCGCCAAGCATGAATCGCTCTCGGTTATCCTAAATATCTTTGTTATGTTGTAAGATCGTCTGTGGAGATCTAAAAAAGATAGAGGGTAGCCCGGCCAGAAACAGCTCAATAATAAGTCTTTTTCAAGAAAAATACTTTTTTAGCGGCCCGAGAGTTTGTCGAATAATTCGTGATTCTTAAATCACCAGAGCACATCTTTTGTCTG
>CAZWMM010000047.1:0-6018 GCA_964634985.1 Hadarchaeota archaeon (SeqCode) | reverse complement strand
GGTTGACCGTGATCGTGGCCGTGCAGTTGTCGGTCACGGTTTCATACGTCTGAGAGGTGGCGGTGACGGTAACCGTGTTGGTCGTCCCAACCACAGCAGTCTCAGGTATCGTGACCGTGAGTGTCGTCGACTCCTCTTCGCCAGCAGAGATCGTCAAGCTTTCGTCTATGTCCATGTCCCAGCCCAACTCATCATTGTTTTCTATGGTGAAAGTATCCCGAAATGCCTGATAATTCGTGACCGTGACCGTGAACTCCAAAATTTGGCTTGGATACCCAGATTGGCTGGGGGGACCGATCTCTACGGATACTCCGAGGACCTCTATCTCGGCTTTGCAGTTGTCGCTCACGGTTTCATCCTTCTGAGAGGTGGCGGCGACGGTAACCGTGTTGGTCGTCCTCCCCATCGCACTCTCGGGTATCGTGACCGTGATGTTTTTGTCCTCGAAGGAGTTGGGATAGACCATCACGATATTTTGGGGGATGGTTATCGACCACTCCGAATTGTCACTCACCGCCGAAATCGTGTAGGTATCCTCCAAGTTTCCTTCATTCGTCACCCTGACCGTGAACACCAAATTATCGCCAGCTTTTCCCTTTTTGGTTTCGGGCTCGATCTCCAGGGATACTTTGAGGGTCGGCTCCACACCGATTATACTCACCCCGGACGCGACCAACATCAGCCTCCTCGAAGGCCCATGGAGAACTTTGATATAGGTTTGATCTCCGGGCATGATCAAATCCGAAAATTTAAAAGTGCTTCGCATGGACTCACCCGCACTCAAAATGTAATCATCCCAATTCTCCAGCAGGATCATGTTACCCTGGCGGTCAGTGGCCCAAATGCTCAGATCCGCAACCGGAATGCTCTCGCCCCCCAGGTTATGAACGATTACTTCCATATTTTCATTGTCAACATTTTTTGCCGTTACCTCGAGCGAAGTTACGGGTTCGTCCTCCGGGATCTTCACCGCCATCACGAAAGAAGTGACCGAGGCAGCGAACATCACAGTAATCGATATCAGCAAGACCGTGCCTATCATCACGGAAACGCCGGATTCCCCGTCGAGCATGAGCTTCTATCATATTTTATCGTTTTAACAATAAGTACTTTTCGAATTCAGAAAAATTGGGGTTTTTTTCTGGCTTATTTGGCTGGAAAGAGCATTTTATAACCCTACTTCCAAATTATGGGAGTTTCAAACTGGTGGAATTTATATTTAAAAACACAAACACATATAATAAATTGGTTGATCGAATGACCCCCACCTCACTCGATGAAAGGGGCGTTTCAATCGTATTGGGCGCGGTACTCCTCATAACCATCGCGGTAGTCGCGTTTTTCACCTATTACCCAATCTTGGTGACCGGGATGATAAGGGATCGGGAGGGGAGTTTAATGCGGGAGGTGGAATCGAGCTTTTCCCAATTGAAGTCGACGGTCGAAGGTTTGATTCAGGGGGGAGTCGGGAAAACCATTTCTTTCCCGATGAGCATCGACCCGATCTCATTGGTCCCAGAGCCTAGAAACGCAAGCGGCCTAACCGTTACCCCCGCTTGGACTAAAAGTAGTAGTACCGAAGTCGTAGCATTACTAGAGGAATTCCCGAGTGAAGACAACCTCTACGAAAAATGGAGATTCGAGAACGTCTGGAACGACATTAAAGATGGCCCAGAAAATTATTGGTCCTCCGAAACTGCGGGGGAAGGAAGCGGAAGCGCGGTGATATCGAGTGAGAATGGAGGTTCGCTCGAAGGAGAGGGTTACTGGAGGACAACCCTAGAAAATTGGTACATCTGGAGTCCATCAGAGGTGGAGATAGAGTTTTGTTACATGATCAAATGCGAGTTCTCTCCAGAGCAACTCTATTTGCGTATGAAATTGGAATATCCCGACGGCAGTTTGGAAGCCCTTTTTAATCCGAGGGACATCAAGGGGAAGGATAAGGATACTTGGCATTCCGTTAAGTTGCCCGATGTCGAGGTACCTAACCCCGCCGCCAAATTTAACTATGAGAACAATGGGGAGAAAGGAGGAGTTTACGGGATATGGTTGGGAATCTCCTACAAAACACCAACTGGTGCAACCGAAAATGTCGAGGTCTATTTCGACAACGTCAAAATAACATTGCATGCCTCCAAGATTTCCGTTGGTTGGTACGGGAAGATCGAACACGAAGCTTTGAACTCGGTTCTCCCCCCACAGACCCACGTTTACGAGACCGGAGCGGTTATCAGGGTTCAAGACAGCACGGGTATAATGATTTCAGAACCCTCTTACTTACTGGAAGATCCTAAGCCGATTGACAACGGGTATAAGATAGTGCTGAACATCTTCACGATCGCAGGAACAGAGGGGAATACCAGTAGAACAACTGAAGCTTCGGTCGCCATCGCCTCAGGAACCATTTACGAGCCCGGGTGGCTCCCCAAGGAACAAAGCATTGAAATTAAAATCAAGTCGGACTACCCTGAAGCTTGGGAGAGCTATCTTGCTGAGCTGGCGGAAGAAATCAATGATGTGGATAATCTATCGGCGGTGGAAAACATTCAGGAACTGAGTATTACCGTAACGGCCGACGAGAATTTCTATATTTATTACGGGACTAGGATAACGAGCTTCAATGCGAAGATTTCGTGAATTTCTCCACTCAAGGGGAAGACTTCTTGAGGTTGAAATTTGACACCCCTCGGATGATGAATTCTGGGATAATTATTGGCCCTCTGAATTCAAAATAATCTTTCTCCGAGCTGAAAATTAATGGCTTTAGCAACAGCCGTGATTATATCTATTAGTTTCACGGCTTCGCTTATCGGACCTTCCAGATTGATTTGATTATCTAAATACGCAACGTAGGCATCTAATTCCCCACTCAGTATCTTCATAAAAACTTCCCCCTGGCATTTCAAAGTAAAATCGGGCGATTCGTGATTCCCTTCATGGAACGAAGCTTCTCCCCCTTTTATCTTGATATAGCAGTCTCCCTCTCCTTCCACGGTGAGTTGAGCAACGCTTTTACCCCACTCAGCTATTAAATTTTTTGCTTCCTCGGTTCCATTTGCTAATTCAACTAACTTTTTAATACCATCCATCACTTTTCCCATTTTTCTCTTCCCCCTCAAGTGTTACGGAGTCGGTAGCTTGTATGGCATAGTTCCAAGCAAAATCGTTTTACCTTCCCTCCCCATCTTCTTGTCCGCCAGCGCGCTGTAATGTAAAATATTCTTACCAGATCCATCGTAGCCCTCTTCGACCATCAGCTCCATCTTCTCCCGAGTGATGTCGATCGGCCATACCTGACCTTGCGACCAATCCACCGGGGGGAAATCTTTGGGTTTTAGCCATTCGATGGTTGGGTCGAATAACCAATTCAGCCTTGGGACCTTGTCGTAAGACGCGATTCGTCCGGTTTTCAAGTTGAGGCCTGCTTCTGACTCCAATAGCTCCCTAAATTCCTTAGATAAATAAGCGGGATTTGCAACCCAAATTCTTACGTCTATTTCTTTATAAACGGGAGCAGCCACTGCCGTCAAACATGCCGCGGGGGGAGGTATACCTTTGTCGTAGGGGACCGCGATATTTTTGTACATCTCACCTTTTTCGAACATGAGCCGCCTTATATCATGCAATAACGGAGTCTTCTTTTTGGATGTTACCTTCTTGTTTATGGCGTCGCAAAGCATTCCTTTGGGTCCGCCCATAAACATCTCTCCCAGCTGCCTAATCCAAACTTCCCTCGGGATCTCTATCAAGTTGCTCAAAAGCGGAGGTGTGGGTTCATAACCAAAAAAATCAATGGGTATGTTCAAATACCGTGTACAATTCATCGCAAGCCATGGATCGCTCCACCACTGACTCGTTGCCCAAAAATTCTGCTGCGTGCCAATGCCCCAATTTCCTGGACTCATGGAGACATACAAAGTCGCGTGAACCCATCTTGGAAACATTTCCTCCCTTAGATCCATGATTATATCTCGAATGGGCCCCAGCCATTCGTGAATGTTGTACGGACGCTTCTTGGGCATGTCCCTCATTTTTTCCCCCGTTCGAAAATCCCTTCGATCTAGCAGAAGGGTGATCTCCTTAGGGGCTGCTACTGATTCACTTGGGGTAAGAAGTTTCTCCCTATCCTCTTGGTCGAAATGTTGTGCGATTTCTTCGCTTGTTCCTATCAACCAATATTGTACGGGCACCCCTTCTTCGTTATGAAAGCCTTCAAACCAATCGAACTCGCCCTTCCAATAATCAACATGGGCATACATGGTGGTGGCATATTTTCCAAAAAGCGCTATGGTTGAGGAGAAACCGAGATCGGGCCTAACCATGTATGCTGGCGGGTGGCTTAGGTGGCAAAGCCATTTGGCATGGATGAGCTCCTCAGGAGGAGGGTTTTCCGCCACAGCCCTCTTACAGGTCGTTATAGCATACAAATTACGATATGCCCATTCGACGAATTCTTCGTATTCCAATCTATGCCAAGTTTTTAGATCTAATCCACCTCGTTCGCGTATCCAATTGATCATCCAGGGATCGATCAACCAGCCATCGGGTGCTAGGTGCTCCATCCCCGGAGGGTATAGATCTCTAAATTTGTTCGCTACCTCCTCTCTCATCCATAGTATTTCCCCAGATCTGCGCTTTAAATCGTTGAATGCCTCGGGGGCTAATATCCGCCTTACACCCTCAACATATTTTGTTATTTTATCAGACCACCCAAATCCAACTCTTAACGGGTGCCAGCTCGCTTTCGCTCTCGCTCGATGAACTCCCTCCTCAGAACCTTTCCCGTCGGGCTCCTCGGAATCGATTCCACGAATTCGACCTCCCTTATCTTCTGAAATACAGCAACCTTATCCTCGACGAACTTGATGAGTTCATCCTCGGTAGCCCTAGCCCCATGCTTTAGAACCACGAAAGCTTTTGGAACTTCCCCGGCAACTGGACTCGGTTTCCCCACAACGGCACACTCTCTCACCGCCGGATGCTTCATCAGCACAGCCTCGAGCTCTGCTGGCGCGATCGCAAATCCCTTAAATTTAATTATCTCCTTCTTGCGCCCAACGATGTAGAGATAGCCATCCTCGTCTATTTTGCCTATATCGCCCGTATAAAGCCAGCCGTCCTTCAAGACCTCAGCCGTCTCCTCGGGCCTCTTCCAATATCCCTTCATGACCTGTGGGCCCCTAACGACGATCTCCCCGACTTCCCCTAGAGGGAGTTCCTTCTTGCCCGTTTCGAGATCCACGATCTTTTGTTCGGTCCCCGCAACTGGAGGACCGACCGACTCCAATTTTACTCGATCCGGCGGATTAGCGTGGGTGACTGGCGAGGTCTCGGATAAACCGTAGCTATTGGTAACGGTTATGCCCGTCAATTCTTGGAACTTTCTTGCAACTTCCGGCACTATGGGCACGGCTCCGTTATTAACGTAGCGAAGAAACGACAAGTCGTATTTCTTGAGGAACTCTGGAAAATCCGTTAGGAACGCGATCACCGGCATGATCGTGGCGATCGTTGTAACTCTAAATTTTTCGACATGATCCAAAAATTCTTCCACATCAAACCGCCGCTCTATGACAACCCCCCCAGATCCCTCGTGAAGGGGCAGCAAAATCGCGGCCCTCATCCCGTAGATGTGATGAAATGGGAGGTGGGCCAAAGTCACATCGTTTTGTGTGAGTCCAAATCCGGGCACGTTCGATACTTGGGAGATGTTGCTCACCAGGTTGTGGTGAGTGAGCATGCAACCCCTCGGAGGGCCGGTTGTGCCAGCCGTGTATTGGATGACTGCCAGGTCCTTCATCGGATCGATCTTCACTTTTGGTGGGTTGGGGGGGTGCTTTTCGATCAGCTTCTGGAAAAGATGGGCCTTCAGGTATTCTTTCTCCCCCACGACGATCACTTCTTTTAACCCAGGCAACTCGTCCCTGATATTCCTTATGACTGGATACCCATCGTCTTCAACGATCACCGCAACCGATTCCGAATCTCCGAGCTGATGTTTGGCCTCCCCCTCCT
>CAZWMM010000046.1:0-6055 GCA_964634985.1 Hadarchaeota archaeon (SeqCode) | reverse complement strand
ACCATAAGCATGACATAGTGATAGCCTCAGTTTGCACTGGTAGTAGTGTTCTTCGCCGGGGGGCACGGAAAAATCCTGATACATCATTTTACGTAAGCTTTACCGCGTTAGTTTGAGCCCTAGGGGTTCCAAAGGCCTGAAGTGCTTCAAGTCAAACGTGAAAAGTTTCGCACCGTTGTTTATGGCTATCGCGGCTATCATAGCGTCGATCCTGCGGATGGGTGCCCCCTTATTCTCCGCATTCAGCTCGAGTTCGGCGGCCAAGCTTGCATCCTCTTTCGTGTAGCTCAGCACGGGCAGCTCCAGGATCTCCTTTACTGGCTTGGCGTATTTCTGGAGGCCGTACAAGATCTCGTGGAGGTTCACCGCAGTTATGCTTACGCCCTCGCCGCTTTCGACGACCTTTTTGAGTGCCTTCTCGCCTTCCCCCGATTTTTTATCGAAAATCTCAATCAGGACATCAGTATCTATTACGATCATAATCTCCGCTCGGCCCTCAGGGACCGGATTTCCGCAAGAATTTTTTTCTTGTTCTTAAATTCGACGCATCCCCTGAGCTTCATCAGAGTTTTGGTCGGATCTGCTCCTTCCACGAGCCTCTCGAGGAGTTCGCTGAAGCTCTCGCCTTCCCCCTTGACCGTCGACAGCTTTCCGTAAACCTCATCCCGGATGGTTATAGTTTTGACCAAGTTCCCACCACGTTAAGTATGTTTAAACATACATTTAAACTTTTATATAGCGGACCGAAACCACTACAGCTCACCCTAGGGGAACTTTTTGGCACGCTTCGAATCCTTCTTTTCAGCTCTGGGCCTCCGAATCTCGGCGGCCCCACCAGTAAAATCACGTAAAATTAGAATTCGCTGGCTTAATCCGTAATACCAGGCGGGGCAGCCGCACCGACATCAGCTGGAGGTGACACTTCGACCCGCCACGCCACTACTACCAGCGCGGTATCGAGAAAAGCCACATCCCTCAGCCTTAATCTTTCGTCATCGTCTCAGCTACGCCGCCCGGTATTAGCGTGAGCCAATATCAGTTGTCGATATCAGCTTCGACAATTAATATGTAGCTTCATGTATTAAAAGGTAATCTTTTTTTGCTGCGTCCGCGCGTACGGATATTTCGGCAATTACTAGCGTGCCGATCCTAATTGTATCAACAACCTGCCTGTTCGTTTGACCACGACAAAAGCAACATTCTTAACCGCGCTTGGGTTAGGTGTAAACGGGGACGATATGGAAATCGAAATCCCTGTTGCCGAGGCATACTGGTACAAGGACAAAGTATTAGTTTGGGACGAGGCGCAGGCGAACCAGCTCTACCAGCGGGGGGCATTTGGGAAGCCACTCAGCGGCGGTAGACTTCATCTCGCTCCTGTCGAGGCGCTCTACCTGCTCGAGGGGGAGAAGATCAAGGTCTTCGATCGCGAAAATGGAAAAGCCATAAACTTCCGCGAACTATCAGAAAAATTCACCGAGCGCGACCCGGAACTCGTGATAAAATATGTGGTTTACTCAGACCTACGATCGCGTGGTTACATCGTGAAGACGGGTTTGAAGTTCGGGGCCCACTTCCGCGTATACGAGCGGGGAGAGAAGCCGGGGGAGGCCCACTCCAAATATATAGTCCACGCCTTACCCGAGGGCTGCAAACTCACCCCCACCGAGCTGGCTAGGGCTGTTAGGCTAGCGCACAGTGTGAGGAAGACGATCTTGTGGGCGATAGTGGACGATGAAGGTGACATCACCTACTACTCGCTAGTGCGGGAGAGGCCTTGAGATGTCTGTTCGAATCGACCCCTGGAGCATGAGGATACCAAAGGATTATACCAAGCTAATGCGCGAGTTCGGGATCGAGTCTTTCGAGGAGGTGCTCGGGCGCGTGCCAAGACCGCACCACCTCATGCGCCGCAAGGTGATATTTGGGCATAGAGATTTTGGGCGGGTGCTGAACGCCATCCGGCAGGGCGGGAAGTTCGTGGTGATGACGGGCTTGATGCCTAGCGGCAAGATGCACCTCGGCCACAAGCTAGTCATAGACCAGCTGATATGGTACCAAAAGCGCAGGGCCAAGATCTACCTATGTGTGGCAGACCTCGAAGCATATTCCGCGCGGGGGCTATCGTTCGAGGATTCCCGCAGGTACGCCGTGGACGAGTATCTCGCGAACTACTTGGCGCTTGGGCTAGATCTGAGGAAATGCAACGTTTATTTTCAGTCCAAGAGCGATGCCGTTCGACACCTAGGGTTCATCCTTTCAAAAAAGGTGACCTTCAGCGAGATGCGGGCTATCTACGGCTTCGCTGACGAGTCCCACATCTCCCACATCTTTTATCCTATGATAGATGCAGCCGACATCCTACACCCACAGCTCGAGGAGTTCGAGGGCCCATGCCCGACGGTCGTGCCCGTTGGGATTGACCAAGACCCCCACCTCAGGCTAGCCCGAGATGTAGCCTCGAGGTTCGAAGGTGAGTTCGGGTTCGTCCCTCCGTCCTCGACCTATCACAGGCTCCTCCAAGGGTTGACAGGTGACAAGATGGCGAGCAGCAGACCGGAAACGGCAATTTTCCTCACGGACAGCGAAGCAGAGGTGAAGAAAAAAATAAAAGATGCGTTCACGGGTGGACAACCGACAGCCACGGAACAGCGCAAGCTCGGCGGGAATCCAGACATATGCACGGTTTACCAGCTCTACGTTTACCACCTTCTGCCTGAGGATAAGGAGTTGCTTGAGATCCGAAAAACATGCAAATCTGGCGAGTTGATCTGCGGCGATTGCAAGGCACGCGCGATCGAGCTCACGATTGATTTTTTGAGAAAACACCGGGCTAAGTACAAAAGCATGCGCGCGAAAGCCAAGCGATTTTCGGCAAAAGCTTAAGCACCAGCGCGATGAGATAAATCTGCGCGATGACGAGCTTGGCTAAGCTGATCTATGATGACGATTTTTGAGTCCCCGAGCGCGTCCTAAACAATGAGTTTGGGAAATCAGCGAGCTTCATTATCGGGCGTGCTACCTTTGCCCCATGTTTCCATCTGTAATAGAGCATGTACAGAAGCATCGAACCCCCAGCAATTATCCCCTGCTTATTCGGGGCCCAGAGTTTTATGTTGTGCCTCCAACATGTCGCAAAGAAATCCCAGTGTAAATCTGTTAGATGATGTAAATCTGCCTGCCTTGTGTTTCTCAACAAGCATTCCTCTTCGGAAGTGAAAAATAGTGGAACGTAAAACAATTTCGCTTCCTTTAACTTATCCACGAGTTCCATCGTTGCAAGTGTGTCCCTCTCTTCCTCCCCAGGCAATCCAACAACAAGCGTCGCCAGCGGATAAATGTCGTTATCGTTGAGGATTCCAATTGCTTGGGTGACCACTTCGCACCACTCTTTCGCTTCGTACGGCAGCGGCTTCCCCCGCATGTGTTTCTCAATCAATCTTACGCTTCCTGTTTCTATACCGACTTCAACTGAAGCCACTTTTTTTCCATTACATTTCCACCTGCCTTTCTCCACGAGCGTCGGTGCGATCTCCTCAATCATTTTCGGGTCATATGCAACTGGAGGGAGGGCGGCGTGCGCAGGCTGTAAGTACTCAACGTTCGGTATTTTACCAACTGTTTCTATTAACTCAACGATAGCTTGCTTATTGGGAACGAATCGCTTGCCACATCTATAGAGAAAGAGATCGTCTGTCTGCAGCACGATCATTCTAGAACCCGCGCGCGCGTTGAGTTCTGCTTCCTCCTCGATTTTTTTCAAGGGAAACGAATATCTCGTACGCATCGTGGGCGAACAGAACTGACATCCCTTACCGCACCCTCGGGTTATCTCAACCACGCCAAATAGCACCGGATTTTTTATCGTCGGGATCTCATCTAGCTCTGGCTTCTCCGTTTCGACGATCTTTGGTAGTGATTCACCGCTCACCGCCTTTCTGAATATTTCCAGCGCGGATCTGTCCCCCTCTCCTATTACCACCGTGGTTATCCCATACTTCTCCTGCATGTTTTCCCTAGCGATCTGCCAAGCGCCGGAACCTCCCACCACGATTTTTGGCCTGCATTTTTTCCAAACGGGGCGCTTCATCAGATTTCTAAACTCAGCCGCCGCAATCGGTTCGCCGCCAAATCCCACCAGCGAGGTGTAAGTTCGGCTAACAAACCCGATGCCCAATGGATCCATGGTTGATATTCCAACCACTTTCGTCTCTCGACCCACGAACTTGCTGAGGTTATGGGGGGTGCAGGTCACAACATTATCTTCCCCAAATTCCTCAATCAATAGAGCCTCTATTTTCCTCAATCCATAAGGAGCGAATAGGGCGCTGCCATCCTCATTGTCGGGTGTTATCGGATACCAGTATTTCTCCAAAAGTTTCATTGGAACTATTTTTGTCGGGAAGCCTCCCGTGAACGCGATGAAGGGGTTCAAATTAAAATCACTCATCTCTATTAAAGAAGCAGTCAGCACTATGGGCACGCCACCATTAGCATCGGCCGAAGTATCTCGGTTTAGAAATTTGCCGAGAGGTATGAAACTACGGCCCCAGGCCAAATGTTAGCCCCCCACAAACATACTCGAAATTTGCGGTAATTATACTTTCGTTTTGCAATCGTAGGGGCTAACCCTTAGACCGTAGGTACTTCTCGATGAACTTCGGATCTACTCGCTTGAGCTCGGCCTCTGGCACCCCGCGCAGGAGTTCCCATCCCAAGTCAAGCGTGGTTTCGATCGAACGATCCTCATCTCGCCCTTGCCTAACGAACTCACGCTCGAATCTATCTGCGAAATCCAAGTAGCGGCGGTCGCGGTCGGTCAGAGCCTCCTCACCGACAACAGCAACTAAGGCTCGGAGGTCCTTGCCTTCAGCGTACACGGCGTAAAGCTGGTTCGAGACATCCACGTGGTCCTCGCGTGTATGCCCCTTGCCTATACCATCCTTCATCAGTCTCGAGAGTGAGGGAAGCACGTTAAGAGGTGGATAGACGCCCTTCCGGTGGAGTTCTCGATCCATAACGAGCTGGCCCTCCGTGATGTAGCCGCTGAGGTCTGGGATGGGGTGGGTGATGTCATCGCCAGGCATCGTCAAGATAGGCATCTGAGTGACTGAACCCTTTTTGCCCCTTATCCTGCCAGCGCGCTCGTACATCGTGGCTAAATCTGTGTACATATATCCAGGATAACCTCGTCTCCCAGGCACTTCGCTCCGCGCAGCGGAGATCTCGCGAAGGGCTTCCGCATAATTCGTCATGTCGACCAAGATTACCAGCACATGCATGTTTTGGGTGAACGCGAGATATTCGGCAGTAGTCAAAGCTAGTCTAGGCGTCAGGATGCGCTCGATGGCGGGATCATTTGCGAGGTTCAAAAACACCACTGCGCGCTCGAGTGCACCTGTCCGTTCGAGATCGTGGCTGAAGAACGCGGCCTCTTCGTGGGTTATACCCATCCCACAGAAAACCACCGCAAATTTTTCTTCCTCACCTATCACCTTCGCCTGCCTCGCGATTTGCGCGGCGAGCTCATTGTGGGGCATACCTGATCCCGAGAAGATGGGCAGCTTTTGTCCCCTCACGAGGGTATTCATCCCATCGATGGCTGAGACGCCAGTTTGGATGAACTCGCTCGGATACTCACGCGCTGCGGGATTTATTGGCGCCCCATGCACATCCCTTTCATCCTCAAAGATCGGTTTTGGTCCTCCATCTATGGGTGTGCCACGCCCGCTGAAGATCCTTCCAAGCAACTCGAGCCCCACGCCGAACTTAATGGTCTCGCCTGTAAACCTGACTCGAGTTTTGAGGGTATCGATGCCGCTTGTGCCCTCATAGATCTGCACTACTGCGCGATCCGCGTAAGCGTCAAGAACTTGCCCATGCTTAGTTTCTCCATCTGGAGTGGTAACCTCAACGACTTCTCCGTAAGCGATTCCACTCACCCCTTCAACGATGATCAGGGGGCCTGAAACCTCGGTCACTGTTAAATATTCACGGCTCCTCACGGCATCACTTTTCATCTTTCCCACCTTCCACGGGTGCTTTCTTAGTCTTC
>CAZWMM010000045.1:0-6118 GCA_964634985.1 Hadarchaeota archaeon (SeqCode) | reverse complement strand
AAACCCGGCGATCTCCCCCCGTATTTTTTCTAGCTGGACGTTTATTTTTTCTTGGGCGCGGTAAAGGGCTGTTTTCTCGTTACCGCCAGCCTCGTTCGCCCAGAGGATGCATTTCGGTCTGAGGTCGCTTTCGTCCACGATGGTGAGTATGCGCGCAGTTGCACCCGATATACCCGAGTCGATGTTTGCTTCCAGTTTTGTTATGCGCCCTTGCGTGTTTGCAAGTTGCTCGTTAAGCTCGGCAGCGGTTCGTCCAAGGGCTTTCCGCACGCTCCCTCCGCGTCGGATGCAACTCAAGACTTGCAGATTTAACCCAAAAAACAATAAAACGAGACAGATTTAAACTTGTCTACAAAAATGTCGACTTTTGCGCAAGGATGTGGAGGCACCCTTATAACCTCACATTTCAGAGGTTTTCTTACAGGGGAAGAAAATGAGGTTGTTTAAAAAAGGTCAGGGCGCTACCGAATACTTGTTGATGTTGGCTGCAGTATTGGTTATCGTTGCGATTGCTGTGTACTATGTGACGAGCACCGGTCCATCCGCTGTGATAACGGGTACAGCGTCATTAAAATCCGGCGACAACACCGTGGTGATTTTTACCCCCTCCAGTTCGATGGTTCCTACCACAATTGCAGCGGCCGATTACTCGTGGGCAGTCTATGATGGTGCTACTTCAAAAGGGACTGGTAGTGGAGCAAGTGGTTTAGAAAGGGGAGTACCACTTGAGTTTGATTGTGGTACTACTGAGCTTTCGTCTGGATTCACGGTAAAAATAAAATACGGCGACACTTGGTACGATGCAGCTACCATAGCCTAGAGTGGCGTCCCTTTCAAGTATTGCTAGATAACGGCTCGGCGGTCAGGCAATGCGGCCAGAGAGTGTTCATGCTAGTTTAACAAGAGTTCGAGCACAAGGCGCAACGGAATACCTGCTGATATTGGCCGTGATCTTGGCCATCACCACCGCGGCCGTCCTTTTTTGACAAGCACTACTCCTAGAGCACTCATCTCTGGCATAGCCGAAAATTCGGGCGACGACATCATATCCACACCGTCCAACGAGATGATTCCCTCCACGATTCTAGCAGCCGATTGGGAGTACGCTGTGTACAGAGATGGAACAGCGATAGTGGAATTAACTACCGGAACGGAAGACCTCAATAGGGGTGAGAGCATCTCATTGTCTGCGCCGGGTGCCGCAGGCGGCGATACTCTGATATTAAAGTATAAAGAAAAGGACGTGTTCAATATAATGATATTTTAACTAGACCTGAAAATTGATTGGGTGATAATATGGAAAAGCGTTCCCAAGTTTCGCTCGAGTATTTGATACTGCTGGCGGCGGTGATGGTAGTTGTGGGCGCAATCGTTATCATCATCAACATCGTTTCTACGGGTCTTGGATCGACCGTTGGCAGTCAAATCGATAACGTGAGGGACAACATCATCATCCCCGGCTTGGTTGGAATGCTCTTGGGTTAGGTCACTTGCCAAGAGCTCTTAAACTTCAAATCAAAGTAATACGCGTGAAAGTTTGTTCGAACCCGAGTTCATACCGGCCGCAATCGCCCTTGGAGCAGTGTGCGTAGCTGTTTATACCGACATGCGGTGGCGCATAATCCCGAACAAGTTGAATTTTCCTCTCATCGCGGGGGGGATTCTCTTTTACTTCTTGCTGGGGCTCTACAGGGGGGACCTCTGGACGGTGGCATCTGGGGCGCTGGGGGCAGCGATAGCCTTTGGGATAGGTTACGCGATGTGGCTGACGGGCGGCTGGGCTGGCGGTGACGTCAAACTCTTCACGGCGCTCGGCGCTTTGCTCCCGAGGTTCTCCCCTTATTATGATCCAGCACCGTACTCGAGCGGTTATCCGCTTTTTCCCTTCACAATTTTAATCAATAGCGTCATCGCGATCATACCGGTCCTGCTCGTGTACGCAGCGATTTGCCGTGTCCGGGGCCGCGGAGTGCTTTACGAGCGGGTCAAAATCACGGAGCTAAAGGAAGGGATTATCCCGGCGGAAACGATTTACGAGAAAAATGGTAAAATTGGGCGGTGGACCTCGAGGTTTGGGCGAAAACCACGATGGAGCCGTACCTACACGAACCCCAGCAGGGCTGCGGGCCTAACGCGATATCAGGTGGGGGCGCTCAAACGCTTCGTACGCCAGCGGAAACTCAAAAACGAGATAAAGATCAAGCGGGGGATCCCCTTTGCCCCGGCCCTCGGTGCTGGTGTCTTCATAGCTGTGCTGTACGGGGATTTGTATTGGCGGTTCATGTTGGCGCTACAGGGTGCATAAGCTTTAAAATATGGGCGGAGAACTTCGTAAGGTCGAGACTGTGTGGATATGGATCCTGCTCCTGATTTTAGTGTTGGTGGGGATTTTCGTTGCCATATTTCTCGGCTATTACAACCGCATAATCGCCCTTTCTAACCGAACGGACAACGCGTGGTCGCAAATCGATGTTCAGCTCAAGAAGCGCGCTGACTTGGTGCCTAACCTCGTCGATACCGTGAAGGGTTACATGAAACATGAGAAGAAGGCAATTGAAATGGTAACCCAGGCGAGGGAGCGCATGATGGGCGCTCAGGGGACCAAGGAACGGATGGAAGCAGACAATGTTCTCGCGGGAGCGTTGAAGACGATATTCGCGCTAGCTGAAAATTACCCGGCACTCCGAGCAAGCGAGAACTTCAAGTTGCTTCAGGAGCAGCTGGACGGAATAGAGAGCAAGATAGCCTATGCGAGGCAGTTCTACAACGACTCGGCGCTCGCGTACAACAATGCGATCAAGACAGCCCCCGGTCGATGGATAGCGGCCAGGATGGGCAGGACACAGGAAAAGCCGTACTTTGAGATACCCGAGGCGGAACGGGCTGCTCCCAAAGTGAGCTTCTGATGGAGCGAATCAGCTTCCACGACCAGATCGCCAGGAACAAGCGAAACTCCGCCGTCCTCATCATCTTCATCGTCAGTCTCGTGGTCGGACTGGCGTACGCGATAGGTTACATATTCCTGCCCGGGTTAGCCATATTCTTCCTGATATTCGCCACGATCTGGATGGGCGCGCATGTCTTCGTTTCCTACAACTATGGCGATCGCGTCGTTATCAAAGCCACCAACGCGAAACCAGCCGACCCCGTAAAGCACGTTTACCTGATAAACACGGTCGAAGGGCTGAGCATTGCCGCGGGGATTCCCCCACCCAAGGTATACGTGGTAGAGGATCCCGAGATAAACGCGTTTGCATGCGGTAAGGATCCGAATCACGCTTCTGTCGCCGTCACCACTGGAGCGCTAGAGAACCTGAACCGCGCTGAGCTAGAAGGTGTTGTCGGACACGAGATCTCCCATATAAAGAACTATGACATCAGGTTCATGACATTGGTGGCGGTGCTTGTGGGACTCGTTGCAATTTTGAGTTACATGCTTCTGCGGGCGTACTGGTACGGCGGCGGTAGAAGGCGCGGCGGGAAGGAGGGCCTGCTCATCGTGGCCGGCTTCATCCTCGCGATCCTCGCCCCGGTGGTGAGTCGTCTCGTCCAGGCTATGATATCCCGGAGACGCGAGTTCCTTGCCGACGCTAGTTCGGTACAGCTGACGCGCTATCCGGAGGGACTGGCCTCGGCGCTAGAGAAGATAAAAAACAAAAATCAGGGAAAGATGAAAGTGAGCGAGTCAATCTCTCATCTTTTCATCTCAGATCCAATCCGAAGTCCGCTCGACTCCCTCTTCGCAACTCACCCACCGTTGGAAAAGCGGGTTGAAGTACTCAGGGCAATGTGAACTCAGGTTACTTGACCTTGCCCAAAATTAGCTTTACCTTAGACCCTCGGAGACCCAGCATGGGGCGCTCCACGCCCAGCCTCACCTGGTCCCCTCGCCTGACTTTGGTGAAGCTCTCGACCGTGTAAAGGCCCGCCTTCACGTTGCTGCAGATGTCGTAGCCCACCCTGACCGCTGCCAGTCGTCCTTGGACCTGCTCGACCCTGCCGTAGGTGAAGTTCCGGCCGTACTTGAGCCTGAATGCTACAAAGGCGATGAGCGTGAACCCGAGCGCTGCCACCACGGGGATGAGGGTGAGGTAAATAGACTCGAGCGAGAATTCGATGGGCGAGTGCCGGAGTGCGATCACGAAGACCCAGGCGATTGTTAAACACATGGCCACAAAGCTTCGGTAAGCGGGATAGTCCCGTTTGAAAGCGCTCCTGAGTTGGGTCACCGCGAGGTAGACCGGGTAGGCGCTGAAGGCAAGCAGCAACGGGATGAGGATGAGGGTTTCTGCGGGGAGAAACACTAAATAAATCACCGTTGTTACGAATAGGGCGATAACCGCCAGCTGCACTTTGAGCATCACGTACTCGGGCCACCCTGCGTGGCGCCGCTCGAAAAAAACCCGTAGGGGGCGTGGAATCTCGGGTTTGGGGAGCCTTCTCTTTGCCTTTGCCCCCCGCTTTAGCTTGCTTGGGAGCTTCCCCACTCCCAGGACCGCGTCGCCGACCCTGCGGAAGAAATTGGTTGTTTTGGAACTTTTGCGCGCCATTTAAACTAGACCTCGGATAAATCCAAAGTCGATAAATATCGTGCAACGCCCCTCGGATCTTGAACATTGATGGTTACTATGTTATCCGAACGAGTGATGGTTATCGAGAGCCCTGTGGAAGCCTCACATTCTTGCGCGACCACCTCAAGCGTGGCGTTGGTAATAAGCATATCATAAATCTCCATCATTACGACTGTATTCTCGAGGTGCCAGCCCGTGTGACTCACCTTATCGGCAACAGCTTGAAGCGAAGCTGTTTCACCCCCTTCTTTGACTATCACAAGACAGAATGAGGAGAGTAACATCGCTGGCAGAATCAACAACAGCGCCGTGCCGCTTAAGACGAAGCCGCGTCGATCTTCGCTTAGCCCCATGCTAGACACCAACTTCTGGCCCCCTCCAGACATAGAGAGTCACGGGCTCGAGTTCCGGCGTTTCTCTTGAGCCCCACTCAAGGGCACGTCGGGCTAAAGTTTTCCATTCCTCAGTGCCCGCCCCGTCCTCTGCACTTTGGGCCAAGTGTGTGTTGAAGAGCACCGTGCGCTCTCCAAAAGTAAAACCACCCCATCCTTCAAAGATGGCCCTGCGTGCTGTCAGACCGGGCCAGGTCTCTCCTTCTACCTCCCACTCACCCAAGGTGCGGACACGATTACCGAAGAAGAAGTCGCTGAAAAGGGTGTATTTATATTGGGGATAGTTGTCTCCCGCGTAGGGGATGTTTTGGTTCTCCTCGAACACTGATGTTATGTAATGGTCGGTATCGATGATCTGCATATTGTTCTCTTCAGGAGCGAACGCTTGGCTTGGGTCCACTTTCTCTATTGGTCTCCATGGGTTGACGCCAAATATCGACGTCATAAACCAACCCCAAATCCCTGATCTGTTATTGAAAAGGGTTGCTCCTCCCGCAACCACCCCCCCACCTATCTCTTCCCCAGCTTCGTCAATGGCTATCAAATTGAACTCCCAAAGTTCGCGTTTTGTGCTGGAGTCCCAGCTCTCGTCGACATCTGGGAGGAAGACGACATCCGGATACCAATCAGGCTTTATATCGTTTTCTAAATAAGCTACAAATTCGTCTTCGTCACTCGTTATCCTGAGAGTCCAGCCAGGCTTCATCACACTTTCCACGAACTTATTTTCCTTTTGATCATCGCACCACGCTAGCACATCCAAGTTTTCAACAACCCTCACGGTCTCCGGCGTAATGAGGGAAGCCACTGCTATTTCCTCAGCTTGGTTAAACGCATTCTCCCACGCCTGAGTGTCGGTGCCCGGATAGACGTCATCCAACCATTCTCCCTCATCCCCAATGACCATCTTGAATTGGACCTCTTTAGGCAAAATCTTCCGGAGGGTCTCTCTGGCTAGTTGCCTAGCTAGATCGTTTTCGTCTGCATTTACTAGTTCGATTATATCAACTATTGTGCCCATATGATGCATCACGATTAAGGCGTCGTCAGCATAGCGCTCTAGGCTAAGGTATCCGCGCTGCTCATAGATGGCGCCAGGGCTTTCGACGCGCGCCACCCCCGCGAGAACTATCATTATCACTACCACGGCGAGCG
>CAZWMM010000044.1:0-6154 GCA_964634985.1 Hadarchaeota archaeon (SeqCode) | reverse complement strand
CAACGCTTCCCCAAACCGAATCTATCCCGAAAATCCTTGAGGGCAAAAATGTGCTGCTCATCGCTCCAGCGGGCACGGGAAAGACGGAGAGCGCCATATTGCCCGTACTCCACCGGCTCCTGCTCTCCCAGACGCGCGAGCGCGGGATCAAAATCATCTACATCACCCCCCTCCGAGCCCTAAACCGCGACATGCTTGATCGCCTCCAGTGGTGGTGCAGCGCCCTAGACCTACGCATTGCAGTCCGTCACGGGGACACCTCAATTCCAGAGCGGCGGAAGCAAGCACTAGTTCCCCCCGACGTACTCATCACCACACCAGAAACCCTACAAATTTTTCTAGTGGGGCGGAGGCTGAGCCAGCACCTGAAGGGCATCCGATGGGTGATCGTAGATGAAGTCCACGAGTTAGCGGACAACAAGCGGGGCGCCCAGCTCTCCCTGACGCTCGAGAGAATCCGAAAGCTCAAGGACGGTGATTTCCAGCTCATCGGGCTCTCTGCGACGATAGGCTCACCTCAAGAGGTTGCGAGATTTCTCGTGGGTGTTGGAAGACCCTGCGAGGTCGTCGATGTAAGCGTGACGCGGGAGTTAGAGCTGGAGGTCTCCTATCCCACGGCGAGCAAGCACGACGAGCGGCTTGCTTCAGAACTCTACACATACCCTCCCGTCGCTGCCCGCCTTCGCGCGATGCGGAAGATGATCGAGGGGCACGGCTCCACACTCGTGTTCACGAACACCCGCGCAACTGCCGAAGTGCTCACGAGCCGCTTCCGCCTCTGGGACCTCCAATTCCCTCTGAGCATCCACCACGGGTCGTTGTCGAGCTTCACCCGTTTGCGAGCAGAGCGAGGGCTCAAGGGGGGCGAACTCAAGGGGATCGTATGCACCTCATCGTTAGAGCTCGGATTGGATATTGGCCGCATCGATCTCGTCATCCAGTACAACTCCCCCCATCAGGTGACTAGGCTGCTCCAGCGCGTGGGTCGAAGCGGTCATCGGATGGGCGAGGTGGCCAAGGGGGTGGTCGTGGTCCAGGACCAAGATGATGCCCTCGAGTCAATTGTGATCGCCGCGCGTTCGCACAAACGGGAACTCGAGCCAGTATCGATCCCCGAGAAACCCTTCGATGTGCTTTTGCATGCGCTGGTCTCGATCATGGCAGCACAACGGAGGGGCAGCGTCGATGATGCTTATGAGCTCTTCAGGCGCGCATACCCTTTCAGAGATCTAAAGAGGGAGGATTTGCTCAAGGTGCTGGGGTTCGCACAGAGCTTAGAAAAAAGTTTGGCATGGATCTCTGAAGACGGGAAAGATTTTGCACGCCCAAGATCGACGAAGCGGGTCTTCAACTACTACTTCAACAACCTTTCGATGATCCCGGAGCTCAAGCAGTACTTGGTGGTCGACGACGAGCGTAACCAGCCAATTGGAATTCTAGATGAGTCTTTCGTGGCTGAATACGGTGAGCCGGGGGTGAAGTTCGTGATAGGGGGGGAGATCTGGCGCGTGCTTCAAGTCTTCAAAGATAAAGTCTACGTGAAACCCGACGAGGACCCGCTTGGGGCGATTCCGACTTGGATAGGGGAGGAGATCCCGGTCCCCTTCTCGGTTGCTCAGGAGGTTGGTGGACTCAAGACACAGCTCGAGGAACTCGTGCGCGGGGGTAAAAAATTCGATGAAGCGATCGAGGAACTCGCGAAGCGCTACGGGGCGGGAGAAGAGGTGATGAGAAATGCGCTCACAGACACTCACGAGCAGGCTAAAGCTGGTCTCCCCCTCCCAACGGATAAACGAATCACGGTTGAGAAGGTCGAGGAAATCTGTGTGGTCAACGCCTGCTTCGGCACCTTGGTCAACCGAACGCTCGCTCGACTGCTAGCTTACAAAGCATCCACCGAGCTCGGAGAAACCACCGCGACCTCTGTGGATCCCTATCGGATCATCCTCCGCTCTGAAACGCTTGAACCGGAGGGCCTCATCGAGATCCTGCGTGGCGAGCTGAGCGCGGATTTCAAGCGGGACCTCAGGGAGATCATCGAGGAAAGCAAGTTCTTCCGATGGAGGCTGGCGCAGGTGGCCAGGCGGATGGGGGTACTCGAGCGTGAAGCCGAACTCACGAGCGCGGTCTTAGACAAGCTAATGCGGGGGCTCCGAGGCACCCCGGCATTTGAGGAAACTTTCAAGGAAGTGGTGCACAAGGACCTAGACTTGAAGCGCACGCTCGAGGTGTTGGAGCGCATTCGTAAAGGTGAGGTCGAGCTCGTCTCGCTGGGCAAACGATCTGAGCCGACACCGGTTTCGAGTTTGGTTTGGCGCCGACGCTACCTCGCTCTCGAACCCGTGATGCCCGAACGGTTAAAGTTGCTCGCGATAGCTTCCGCGAAGGCTAGGCTGTTGAGCGAGGCCCGCACCTTCGCGTGCACCCATTGCAAGCGTTACGTTGAGGAACTCCAACTTCACGAGTTAGATGAGCACCCCAAGTGTCAGCGCTGCGGGTCGTCGAAACTTGGGATGGTCGAGGCATCAGCTGAAGAGGTTCAGCGGGCAATCGAACTTCTAGAACGGGGAAGGCGCGGCCCTATCTTGCGGGATCTCCAAGAAAGCGCAAAACTCATCGAGAGATACGGAAAACTCGCAGCGCTCGCATTGGTCGGGCGGGGGGTTACGTCAACGGCGGCGGGAGAGATATTGGCCAAAGAACATAAGCTTTCGAGCAAATTCTTGGAACTCCTGCTCCGAAAGGAGCGAGAGGCGCTGTTCAAAAGATTCAAGTGGAGTTCCTAGACAACGTTAACTTTGTTCTTCCCGATCTTCTTTTGTAATTTCAGCTTTCGGTTCGGCTTCAGCTTCACCGAGTTTCTCTTCTTTTCCCAGCAGCAGCCCCAGCAGGGTCCGCTGGTCTATCTCAGCCCGCGCTCTCCACCCAATATAAAGCAATCCTTCTTCGTCCTCGCTCAAGTAGCCCCGACGGATGAAGCGATCGATTGTCGACTCGATACGCCAGCGCGGAAACTTCTCCTCGAGCATCCGCTCAACTTCCTTCAGGGGGGCCTTTCCCCGCTTTGAGAGGATGTGGGCGAGCGCTACGGTAAGCATGGCCATGTCGTCAATCCGCCACCCAAAGGTTCTAGCTTCCGTTATCCTCGGGTGTCCGCGCAGCGTGACATAGTAGCGATCGCTTTCCGAACTAGCTTCTCCTTCCCCCACCCGCTTCACCTCAAGCCCTAACTTTTCGAGTTCAGTGTTGAGGAGCTTCAGGTCCTGCTCGTAGTCCCTGCCTAGGGCACGCTTGAGTTCCCAAGCCTTTGCCCCGGGCTGCATGTGGTGTTTGTAGAGCAAGAGTTGCGAGGCCCTTACGAGTTTATCCCTGAGCTCGGCAATGTCTTTTTCCTCAGCCACCCTTCCGCCTCCTTCGAAGCCAATCGGCACGGGAAATAGCTATCGGGACGGAAAAAGTCGTCACCCACTCCAGCCTCTCTGGCTTGGAGAGAGGTTTTAGCAGGATCTCCTCCTCGAGGGGCTTGAGCTCGAGCGTGGCATAACCGTAGCTCACGAGGAAGCTCACGAGCCAAGCCCGCATGACGGTTTCCTTGAAACTTTGGGCGCAAATGAAGTCCCAGTAAGAGATCTCGCCCCGCCTCCCGGCTGCGTCCTTCAACTCCCGCCAGGTTTTGTCCAACATGGCCGCGAACTCCTCCTCTGATAGGATGCCCAACCGGGAAAGCTCCTTTCGCGCGATCTCCCCTGTGAGCACCTCAGTAGCTTCGAGCTCGCGCCAGCGATCCCCTAAGTTGGGAAGGTTGGTCCAGTAATCCATCGCCTCCTTGATGCCGTGGGGGGAGAGAGACTCGAACTCCACGATCGGGTGCCAAGAGCGGGATAAAACTTCAGCGAGCTCCCGGGCTGGAAGCGCATGCAGCTTGAGCGTGATTAGCAACGGGTCGAGGTAAAACATCGAAGACTTGTGCTTGATCCACTCCCCTTGCTGGAAAATCACATCCGCTAACCCGAGCACGGCTTGGATGTCCAGGTATAGCTCCTCATGCTTCCTGAGCTTTGGGAGGAGCTCACTAAGTCTGTCAAAGAACTCGCGGACCTCAATGTCGAATGGGTCGAGCCCACGCCTCCGCACGGTTTCGCATAGATCGATTATCCGGAGCATCAACTCTTGGCGATCGCTAGGCATCTAGGTAGCCACCTTCACCTGCGAGGAACCCGCAATGTTCTGCACGGTGATAACATTTGGGACCCCTTCCACATCGACGAGACGCCCTGGGGTGATCACGATGTACTGCGCCATCTCCTCCTTCATGAATTCCATTATCCTTTGTAGAATCGCCTCTCGATTGCGTGGATCCAAGTGGGTTTCAAATTCATCGATCGCTCGGAGGGGGGACCGAATCCGCTGCTGCAGCGCAAGCAAAAAACACATCAGGGCGATCGTGCGCTCCCCACCGCTTTGAGTGTAAGCATCAAGCACTTGGGGTTCGGCCCCCTTGAATCCCACCCGCAGCTCCAGCCCTGCCTCGTCGATATCGTGGACGTTCACCAGCCTGATGTCGCCGCTCGCATTTACTCGCTCCAGAATCTCACCGTAGTTCACCCCGACCTCCCGCAGAAGTTTGTTCACCTCGTTGGCCCAGCGTCGCTTTCTGAGCTCAAGCTCATCGAGCGCCCGCTGGCGGTTAGCCGCAGCCACCTCAGCTTTCGCCCTGAGCTCATCGAGCGTGCTTTTGTAGCTGAGGTACATCCGCTCGACATCGGGCGAGACATCCGCTAGACTTGCTAGCTGGACGTTCGTGAGTTTTAGGTCATCTAGAACTTCTTGAGGCTTCCGCTGGGTCTCGACCCGCTCGCCCACCGCTCGCGCTTCTCTCTCAAGTCCTTCGAGCTCGCGCCGTGCCTTTCGAAGCTCTGATTGAGCGCTCAAGATATCTTTTTCTAGTAGCTCACGACGAAGCCCCAGCAGGGCGATCCGAATGCGCGAGTTCACGTGGGTCTCCCGGGTCCGCTCGATATCCCCCTTGACCCCGACCAATTCAGATTTTACCTCTTTCGCCCTCTCGTCCGCTTCCTTCATGCTTTTCCTCGCGCGCGCCAGCTCAGACTCAAGGTGCCCGAGCAGTTCACCCAGACTCGCTTCAGCCACAGAGCGTAGAGGCGTGCTGAAACTATCGATCAGCTCCACTCGCGCACTTGCCTCGGCCTGCATCCTCTCTTGGGTGATGAGCTTTTGATATGCAGCATCGAGCTCGAACTCCATCTCCTTCAGCTTTTTCCCTAGCCCCTCCTCCTGCTTCGAGCTCTCGTCGAGTTCTTCCTCGATCTCCTTCTGCTCACCCTTCAGCCCATCTAGCTTCGAGCGCAGGTTTTCCACAGCTTCCTCCTGCTTTATGTACTTTGCCCACGCGTACTCGAGCTCGAGCTCTCGCTTTCGCTCCCCGAACTCTCGCTTTCGTTGGAATCTTTGGTATTCTCCCTCCCAGTATCGCAGCGTCTCTTGGGCTTTTTCGAGCAGGTTCCGGATCGATTCCTCCTCGCTCAGGGTGTGCGAGAGCTTATCGCGGCCTTCGATTATCCGCTCGCGGTACTCGCGCAACCCAACCGCTTCCTCAACCAGCTTCAGCTTCTCCTGCGCGTCGACCGCCCCAAACACATCGATCATATTTTGGTGCATGATGATAAGCATGTTGTCGGGGTTAATTGAGAGTCGCTCGAGCAATCTGAGCACTTCACCTTTCATCACCATTCGCGAGTTGGCTTCGTGCCAGTAGGTCCCGTCGCGGTTCAAGTAGCGAGAAAGCACTAGAGTGTCCGAGTTTATGCTGGCGATAGGGCGCTTTCCGTTGTGGGGTGAATTGTCAAAAACCACACTCACCCGCCCAAGATCCTTTCCTCGCCGAATGAGGTCGCTAAGTCGGCGCGAGCGCTCAGTATAGGTCTGCCCCAAGGCCACAGCTAGGCCAAGCAAGATGGAGGATTTTCCCGCACCGTTGGGTCCGCACACTAGGTTGAGCCCCTGCCTTAAGGGGATCCTGCTATACTCATGACTCATAAAGTTTTCCAGGATTATCTCCCGGATTAGGGTGTTCGTAGACATAGACACCAATTTAATTTTAAGTGTTCAACTTTAAAGAACTCCCGTATTATAA
>CAZWMM010000043.1:0-6228 GCA_964634985.1 Hadarchaeota archaeon (SeqCode) | reverse complement strand
TCGGTTTGGCTGATTAAAAGTAGCCTGAGGATCCGCTCCTTTTTTCCTTCGATTACGATCCGCTTGGGCAGCATGATGACCCCCAAAATGTTCACTATATAATGAACTTTTAAAATATTTAAGTTTTGTTAATGACGGAACTTTTTGTTCAAAGGTCCGTCTTAATTCGATCGACGTTTTTCTCGTTTAGGGCGTAGCAGGCCCCTCGAGAGAGCCCAAGCCAAGCCAGCTCCTATTACGCAAGCCGTGGGCACAGCCACAAACTCCGCCGGAAGCCTGCGAGTTCGATCTGGGGTGTAAGAGATGGAGTAGCTCCGAAGGACGGGCGTGGTCGTGCCTGCCCCTCGAAGCGTGGTTCGAACCTGCAGGTAGGCCCACCCGCGGGTTGGACTTTGAATAGCGCCGGACCTGAGCTCCGCCCAATCCGACCAAGTCGAGCCATCCGGAGATGAACGAGTGGCGAAAGTGATCGAAGTGTTATCGGGTAAAGTTGCCTCCCAGCTCAGCTCGCCCCAGCTCTCGACGGGGCCGAGCTCGATCACCCCACTGGTGAAGGTGCCCGCCCTGGAACCTTTTGGAACGTAGGCGATGTGCACCTCCCGCAGCGTGGGCGTTGCCCCCCCATCCGTAGTGGAAAACTCGACTCGATATTGCAGATAGCGATTCTCCCATGGGAGGAGATCGCCGTTAGAACTTTCAGCCCACTCCGACCACGTGAAGTTATCCGAGCTCGAGCGCGTCCAAACTCGAATCGAAGTCGAGTAGGGCTCCTGCGCGCCGGCAAGTTTTTTCCTGTTCACGAATCCCGAGGGCAAGCTCGCTTCCCAAGTTATCCGTTGCCAGATCGAATCCACGCCCGCATCGAAGACGCTCGAAGTGAACCCACCCCTGGCGAGATATTCTGGGGGACCATACCTCCAAAATCCCGTTGACCCGAAGCCGCGCCAGAAGTAGACTTCCCCCCCGGAGAATGCCAGCCTTGGTCCATTCTTTTCTCCAACCCCCTCGGGGAGGCTTGCAAGAATTTCCCACGAGTTACTGGAAATGGAATAACGCCAGAAGTCCCTCGCCATCTCGCTACCGCTTTGGCCATCCCCGCCTTTTACCACGTAGAGATAATCACTCCCATCCCAAACCATGCTTCCCCCATCATCGATCCCCCCCGCTTCCTTGTGGGGGGTGAGTGCCAACCGCTCCCAGCTTTCGTTCGAGATAGAGTAGCGCATCAAGTATCGCTTCTCATCTGGGTCCAGCCCCTCCTCGAAGGCCCCAGGGAGGTGATAGATGTGATCGCCGCCCGCCCAAGCGAGTGAGGAGCCATCATCCGCCCCATACCAGGGTATTCCCAGCTGCTCATCCCAATCGAGCGTTTGTAAGTTGAATCGCCAAAACTCGGTTTTTCCACTCAAACCCGGTTCGGACAAATTACCTTCATATCCGTCCGAATAACATCCCATCACCGCGTAGATGAATTTGTTCCCAAACTCGTCCGTGACTAGCGTCATGGCGTTTCCAGGCCCCTGCCAGGCGGGTGTGTCAGCCAATCGCTCCCAGCTTTCGTTCGAGATCGAGCAACGATAGAAGTCCCTGTAAGAGGATTGATCAGAAAAATATCCCGACCCACCCATCATGTAGATGAAATCGCCCTCGTCCCAGACCATCGCCACGGCATTTCTGACGTATTGCCTCGATCCCTCGGGAAAAGGAACATTACCGTCGAGCTCTTGCCACCCGCGCGATGGGTTATAGCGGGCGAATCTTACTTTTGGATCCCCCCAGTAGCCCCTGATGATGTAAACGTTGGTTCCAGCTCCCGTCACGCCTATAGCATAGGGGCTTAGAAATGGGGAATTTTCCAGCGCGACCCAGTTATCGCCAATCGCCATCAACCTCACCCCACCTTGATCGAGGGCCACCACGTTTTCGTGTTCAACCCATCTGGTGAAGTCTGTCTTTGTGGTTTGGATCCACTCTTCGGGCTGGATGAGAAGCCTTAAGTCGCCAGCCAAGATTTCAACCCCATCCAGCTCGCTCGGGGAGGCGAAGCTTTCGTCGGTATAAACCTCTTGGATTGGTTGAGCCAGAACCATAGGTAGGAACAGTACCCAGAGCGTAAGAATGGCAAAAAATTTTCTCATCAGCCCTCTAGGATTTGCGCGGGAGTTATTTAAAAAGAGGAAATCATGGTGGAATTTCAGAGTTTGACATTGCCATCTAACTTAACAAAAAGTTAAAAAAGGGTTGAATCCTGTAAATAGCGGAGCGATGAAATAATGAGGGGAGGGTTGCTCCTCACATTCGTCTGCATCTGGCTGGCCTGGATAGCTTTGACAGGCTCGTTTAATCCCCTGACGGGTTCGTTTGATCCCCAAGAGCTCTCGGTTGGCGCGATCGTGGCAGCTCTTGTAGCTGCGGTTTCACACGAGCTCCTTTTCCAAGGTCGAATGCGTGAAAAATTTGATCCTAGACGGTGGGGTTACTTCTTGGCCTACGTGCCGGCTTACATCTGGGCCGAACTCAAATCGCATGCAGATGTCATTTACCGCATCCTCCACCCCCGAATGCCTATCAAGCCAGGAATCGTTTGGGTGCCAACGAAGCTTCGCAGCGACTTCGGAGTCACAGGCTTGGCCAATGCGATCACGATGACCCCCGGCACGCTGAGCGTGGAGGTGGGTGAAAGAGAACGCTCCCTCTATGTGCACTGGATCGACGTGAAAGGAACCGAGCCCAAGCTGACAAACAAAGAGATCGCTGGACCTTTCGAAAAATTTCTCAGGAGGATATTCAGTTGATCGAACTTGGTTTTCTCATCGCCCTTTTCGGTGCTTGCCTCCTCTGTACCGTCCGTGCGGTCTTGGGGCCAACCGCGCCCGATCGTGTAGTCGCGATTGATGCATTAGGATCGCTGATGGTCGCTTCTCTCGTCTTGCTTGGAATCTTCTACCGGGCCTCAATGTACCTCGATGTCGCACTGGTTTACGCATTACTCGCCTTCTTGGGTACCACCGCTATCTCCAAATATCTTGAGGGAAGGGGGGTCGAGAGTTGATCGAGATCATCGCCTATGTCTTGCTCAGCGTTGGCGCCGCCTGCTCTCTCATCGGAGCCATGGGCATAATCCGCTTCCCAGACGTCTACAACCGCCTCCACGCGCAAACGGTCGTGGTCGTCGGAGGGGTGATCGTCACGCTCATCGGAGCCAGTGTGCTTCAAGGTTTCAGTTCCTATACGCTCAAGGCTCTCATCATAGCCCTCTTCATTTTCCTGACAAGCCCGGTGGCCTCGCATGCGATAGCCCGAGCCGCGCACAAGTCCGGTGTTAAGCTCTGTCGAGGTAGCGTTGTAGACAAGCTCGAGGAGAAAAAATCATGAGTTTAGAAATGCTCATCCAAAATGCCCTGCTCATATTTCTCTTCGTGCTCTCCTTGATCGCGATCGAGCTCAAAGACCTGCTTTACGCGGTGATCGTGCTCGGGGGCGCTAGCATCACAGTGGCGATAATATTCTACATGCTCAAAGCCCCAGACCTCGCGATAACCCAGGCCGCGGTTGGGGCCGGGATCTCCACAGTGTTGTACGTGGTCGCGGTTAGCCGAACGAGGAGGGAGGAATAATGCGACGATTGCTCGCACTCGGAATGGTTTTGGTGATAGGAGTCCTTCTGATGTACACCGTCAAAACAAACCTACTGGAGTTCGGCACTTTTCCAGATCGCCCAATCGAGGAAAACAGCGTGGCGCAGGTATACCTAGAAAACGCTTTTCAACAAACGGGTTCCGCGAACGTTGTGACGAGCATTGTCTGGGGGTACAGGGGCTACGACACGGTGGGGGAATCAATAGTTCTCTTCACGGCCGTCATTGGGGTACTCATGGTTTTCAGATCGCTTAAGGAGCGGGAATGAATGGCCGGAATGACCGTTATAGTCCGGACGATATCGAGGCTCCTATTCCCATTCATAATCTTGTTCGGAATTTACATAGTGCTCCATGGCCACCTGACACCCGGCGGAGGCTTTCCGGGCGGAGTCATCATCGCCTCTTCGTTCGTGATGCTCGTCATCGCTTACGGGATTGAAATGGCAAAAGAAAAGTTCGGTTTAGTACGTGCGGAAATTTTTGAAAGCGTTGGGGGTTTATCGATAATCCTCATAGGGATATGTGGTGTCTTGTTCGGGGTGTATTTCCTCCAGAACGCTCCTGTTTTTCCTCTGGGACAGGTGGGTGCTTTATTCAGTGCCGGAAATCTACCCCTCCTTTACATAGCCGTTGGATTGAAGGTCGCCGCAGGAGTAACTCTAATTTTTTACGCGGTGACCAAGATGCTGGAAGTAGAAAAGGAGAAAAGTGGGTGAAAAATTGTTGCACTATGCCGTTGCGATTTTACTCATTACCCTCGGGTTCTACTGCTTACTCCTCAAGCGAAATTTGATCAAGCTCATCATCGGTCTTTCGGTCATGACGGATGGGATCCACATACTCCTGGTGAGCATAGGCTATCGCGCGGGTGGAATTGCCCCGATCCTCTATGGCGAGATACCAAATTTCGCCACGAGATCCGTCGATGCGCTTCCCCAAGCTTTGATCCTCACTTCCATTGTCATCAACGTCTGCGTCACCGCACTTGCCCTTTCCCTGACAATTTACGCGTACCGCCATTACGGGACGGTAAGGGTATCTGAACTGAAGAGGTTGAAAGAGTAAGTGATCCTCATGATTGAAATCAGGGGCTTTCGGTTTTCGTTCGGTCCGCTCGTCACCGAGGCGGTGTTTCCCGAAAGGTTGCCATCGTTGTCACTCCCCGCTTTTGTGCGCCGCACTTTTTCAGCGGTTCATCTGGCCAGACGGGATCGCCTACTTGATGTCTGGTTCTCCAGACCGATCCCCTCCCCGAGGATCAGAGACTCAGGCTGTTCAGGGCGCCATCCCAGCGGTCTCGCCCCCGAGGTCAAAGAGTATCTGGCACAGGGGCTTAAGCGATTTTTGGGGAGAGGTCATCGAAAGTATTCGTGCTTCAATTCCTCCCTACGAATAAATTCGTGGGTTTCCTTGAGGTGATTTTATGATCCCCCACGCCCCAATTTTAGCGATCGTGTTTCCGCTTTTTTCAGCGCTTCTCACCCCCCTCCTGGGTCTTTCGGCCAAAAGGTTCGGTGTGAAACGCGCCCGAGAACTGTTCGCGATCACGATGATGATCGCAGAGCTTGCGATCGTGGCCAGTATGTTCTTGGATGTGATGCACGGACAAATATTAGTCTATCGCCTCGGAGGCTGGTCGCCACCGTGGGGGATCAGCCTCGCCATCGATGGACTAAACATGCTCGTAGCAATGGTGGTCGCTGGCATGGGTTTGCTCGTGGTAGTTTATTCCTATGTCTACATGGGGCGCGACTCGGGGTTGGGCCAGTATTACACCTTGTTTTTCCTCTGCATGGCCGGGATGATGGGGGTAACGCTCACCGGAGATATCTTCAACTTCTACGTGTTTTTTGAGATCATGTGCATCTCTTCTTACGCATTGGTGGCTTTCAGGCGTAAATGGGATTCTATCGAGGCCAGCATCAAATACATGATCATAAGCTCGATGGGCACTTCTCTCATCCTCTTGAGTATAGTATTTCTCTACGGGCAGGTAGGCAGCTTAAACATCGCCGACATGATGCAAAAGCTCGGTGGGGTTGCCCCTTCAACCCTAATCGTGCCGCTCGCCCTCTTCATGACTGGCTTGGGCATAAAAATCGCGATGGTCCCCCTGCATATGTGGCAGCCTGATGCCTATCAGGCGGCTCCTTCATCAATCGCCGCACTTCTCTCCGGGGCCACAGCCGTGGTCGGAGTTTATGCCATGATAAGAGTGGTATACATGCTTTTCGGGTTCGTCGCGATAGGAATGACACTCGCCGCCTTAGGGCTCGTTTCTATGGTGTTGGGTGCATTCATGGCCCTAGTGCAGCGGGATTTGAAGCGCATGCTCGCGTACTCGTGCATCTCTCAGCTTGGCTACATCCTGCTGGGCATAGGCTTGGGCACTACTCTGGGGATCCAAGGTGGGCTATTCCACCTCCTCAACAACGCCATCTACAAGACGATGCTCTTCATGATAGTGGGGGCGATCGTCTACAGGGTTGGGACCTCAAACATGGACGAGCTGGGTGGATTATGGAAGAACATGCCCGTGACTGGGGGGCTTTTCATGATAGGTGCCCTTGCAATCGCAGCGGTGCCA
>CAZWMM010000042.1:0-6271 GCA_964634985.1 Hadarchaeota archaeon (SeqCode) | reverse complement strand
CGCCGCGTACGCCCTCGGCTATGGCACTTGCTGGGTGGGGGCATTTGATGAGGGGGCTGCGGCCGAAGCGATCAAGGCACCGCCAAACATCAGACCTCTCGCCATCATTCCGGTCGGGAGACCAGCAGAGAAGCCGAGGCCAACGCCTAGAATCCCGCTCAACAAAGTCGTACACGAGGATGGCTTCTAAACCAAACACACCGCAAAATTATTCGAAGAATCATACGAAGAATGGTAAAGCAATAAAAATTTGTTGAAAACTAAAGCTTCACTGTCTCCCCCGCGTCCAACGCCTCCTTAAAAATCGCATTGGCTGCTTGGATGTACACCTCCAGTGGCATCAGTTCACGGCTGACGATCTTGAGGATTTCGGGAGACATCTTGCCATCCTTTACGAGTTGGCGGCCAGCCTCTTTCGCCGCCTCGAAGATGTCGTCTATCGGAATACCCATCTCTACCATACGTTTCAATCCTCCTCCATGGGGCCGCAGAAGTGCCCCTGCAAATTCCCTCCCTGCATTCTTGCAAGCGGCTCTCGCGTGGACAAGCAACGGGTCGAAGTTATCCATTTCCCAGAATCCGCAGGTGGAGACCAGCACGACTTTGCCGTGCTTGGTTCCTTCACGCAAAGGATGACGGCAGTGACCATCGCGTAGCTCGAAAAACGGCTGCGCAAACGGGATTGTTCGGTCCATCAGGTTCTTCATCGGACCGGAAACCCCATCTACATAGAGCGGGGTGGCGAACACCACGATGTCCGCCTCTCGTAGCTTAGGGTAAAGCATGTTCATGTCATCGTCCTGGTAGCACTTACCCGGAGTCTTGGTCCAGCAGTTAAACTCGCCGGTGCAGGGGTTGATCTTGAGCTTCCTCGTGTAGAAGAGTTCGATCTCCGCCCCCGCCTCTTTCATACCCTCAAGGAAGGGGGCCAAGATCAGAGCTGTATTGCCTTTGTCCATCTTGGGGCTACAGTTAAACGCCAGTACTTTTACCATTTTTTCTCTCTGCTAGTAAATTTCATTAAATTCATAAAATTATATTTAAGTTTTTTAGATATAACTTTTATCCATCAAAAACTACACATCCCAATTACCGTTGTTTGCTAAATGAACCTTGCGCCTAAGTCATCTATGCCAGCAACGAGGATCGCGCTTGGATCGAGGAACTCTAGAAAAGCTCTCTTCACAGCCTCGAGCTTTGATGCCTCAACTGGCGCGAACACAGCCCTGCCAAGCATCACCATGCCAGCGTCAATAGCCCCCGCAGATCTCGCCGCATTCATGAGGGCGCGAAGCTCTTCATCCAAGAGCCCAAGCTTTTCCGTGAACTCGCGCGAGACATCCATGAAGCTCTTGAGCGATGAGGCCTTCAACAATTTCTCCAGGGCGACTCCACCAAATCTCTCCGATAACTCCACCATCTCCTGGTTTTCAAGAAAATCTCGCGTCTGGATCGGACCCAGCGTGCCACACACTATTTTCACGTTTGCTGGTACCTCGATGCGCTCCCATTTCCCATGGGGGGGTGCCCCTGGTTCCAGTCCCATCACCAAACCTCCCATAGATTGGGGGCCGACATCCCCGAGCCCCGTTCGGCACTCGACCTCGGCTACATGTGCGATCTTTACCGCTTCCCCCCGCGCTAACTTTAAGCCCAGCGCCTTCGGGAGGGTGAGAGCGACGCCTAGGGCACCCGCGCCGCTTGCACCATAGCCAGCGCCCATTGGAACTTGAACTCGATGATCTATCTTGACCTCAAACGGCTTGTCGACTATGCCTAGAACTCGCTTGACTACGGCCAAACTCGTTTGAGCCCAAGGCGCTGGCTTGCCATCGATAAACACTTTCGCCCGTGTGCTTCTGGCCAACTCACCCCTGACTTCTGTGATCACACCTATATCGAGACAAGGACCACAGTTTCGCGAGCCCTTCCGCTCGGGCTCGGGGGGCTCGTCGCACACCTGGAAAAAACCTGAGATGTGGGCTGGGACGAAAGCCAACGCCTCTTGCATCAGTGCCGCCCTTGAAGTCCAGCCACCGCAGCGTCTAGGATCGCCTTCGCAATCTCCGCCTTTGTCGCGCGCATGGATCTAGAACCAGATGGGGTTACGATTATGACCTCATTCGTATCGGAGGCAAACCCGGCACCTGGTCTGGCCACATCGTTCGCTACAACCATGTCGAGCCCCTCCCCCAACTTGTCATTCGCTGCTCGCAGAAGTCCTTCATCACTCACATTGTATTCAGCCTTGAACCCAACTATGAACGCGCTTGCAGCGTGCTTTCGCGCCTCGTTTATCACTCTGGGGGCTGGAACGAGTTTCAAATCGATGGTCTCAGAGTGCCTGAGTTTTTTCTTGTAAGGGCGTTCGACTTTTAAATCTTGGGCAGCCGCAGTTGATACTACCACATCATATCGCTCCTTGAACTCGCGCAAAACTGCATCCCGCATCTCCTGCGTGGTCTGCACCCGAATCACGTGAACGCCCGAGGGTGGAGGTTCCCCCCCGGGACCGTAGATCAACGTCACCTCCGCGCCGCGGGCCGCTGCTGCTCGAGCCACGGCTACCCCCATCTTGCCCGAGCTTCGGTTCGTTATGATTTTGATCGGATCGATTGGCTCGACCGTCGGGCCTGCAGTCACGAGCGTCCTCATTCCCACCATGTCCTTTGAGCTAAGCAACCCGAGCACGAAGTCAACCATCTCTTCGACCGTTGGTAGTTTCGCCACGTCCCTTTCGATGCGCGGCTCGAGGATGTGCACGCCGGCCGAGCGGAGGCGGGAGAGGTTCTCATGGATTAGCTTGTGCGTGTACATGGACGCGTGCATAGCAGGTACCATAACGACTGGCTTGTTTAGCCCGAGCCCCACCGAAACAACAGAGGTTACGGGCGTGTCGTCGATCGCGCAGGCTACTTTGCTCAGGGTATTCGCGGTCGAGGGAGCAACGAGCACCAAATCGGCCCACTTAGCGAGCTCAACATGCTCTATCTTTCCAGTCAGTTCGGTCACCACGGGACTGCCTGTTGCCCAATGCATGAGCTGAGGCGTTATTAGCTCTGTCGCACTTGGCGTCATGCATGCCCGCACATCCGCGCCATGGCGCATGAGCTCGCGGGCTAGCTCAGGGCATTTGACGGCCGCCGTGCTACCGGTGACGCAGAGCACGACTTTTTTTCCTTCGAGCTCTTTTCCCTTCGTGCCTCGAATGTCATGCGAGGGGTGCATAATATCTTGATAAACATCACCCGCGTGATTTTAAACGTTATCCCCAAAAGTGCTCCCAGAGTTTTCACATACGCTCTGGCGCAGTTATCCCGAGCACCTCAAACGCGTTGCGTAGCACGATGCGGGTGCAATTGACCAACCGCAGGCGGGCAGCTTTGACTTCAGCCGTCTCAGCCTCGATCACGGGTGCTGCCTCGTAAAACTTGTTGAACCCGAGCGCTAATTCCGCCGCATACAAAGCAGGCAAGTTTGGCTGGAGCCCCTCACCAGCCACTCGAATTACCTCCGGCAACTTCGCGAGCTGTTTCACCAGCCACCGCTCCTCGGGCAACTTGAACACCTCAGGCGAATGCTTTCCCCCCCGGCGTTTCGCTTTTCGCAGGATGCTGCATGCTCGAGCGTGAGAGTACTGCACGGCTGGGCCACTGTTGCGTTCGAAATTCAGTGCCTCCCCCCATTTGAACACGATGCGCTTCTCGGGCGAGGTCCCCACGAGCGCGTACCGAACCGCTCCAACTCCAACGAGCTCAGCCGCTTCTCGCTTGAATCGCTCGCTTGCCTTCGGGTTCCGCTTCTCAACCTCGACGCGAGCACGAGCCACCGCATCCTCAACGACATCATCGACCGAGAACCCAACCCAAGTGCCCTTGCGACCGGAAAACTTACCGCTGGGGAGCCAAACGTGCTCGTATGCTAAGTGGTAGGAATTCTCGTGCTCCTTTTCCAAGCCGAGCGCCTTTAGAGCGGTGAACACGACCCGCTGAGGGAACCGCTGCTCCGCCCCCACAACGTTGATGACTTTGTTTGCCCTGCCGAATTTCCTGCTTGCCTTGCCCCGCTGGGAAGTCGTGTGAGTTCTAGCTCCATCCGAGCGCTTCGAGTGGGGCTTGAAGAGCAGCCCTGCCTTGGTTTGGCCAAACTTCCAGAGCTGGTAAGCGATGTCTCGTGCGGTGTATACTGCGCTGCCATCTGAGCGGACGAGCACCTTATCCTCGATACCGAAATCAGCGAGCCTCAAGATCAGCGTCCCAGCGCGCTCTTCCGTGCCCTCGACCACGTAAGGCGTTGCGCGGAGCCTCCCCAAAGCTTCTTCAAGCACGCCCGAGCGAGCGATGTCACTTTCCCAGACGAGCAAGTCGTAGCTCACGCCCAAGCGGTCGGTCGTCTCGAGGTTCGCTTCCACACACCGCTCCGAAAGCTTTCTCGCGAGCTGCGCAGGCCTGCCTTTGCCCCGCTCGAGCTGCGCCAACGTCTCCCGCACACGTTGCTCAAGCTTTGGATCGCGTCCGAGGCGCTTGTGTACATCAACATAAATCAGACCAAGCACGTGATCGAATTTGGCGCGTGGTTTCTTCTTCACGAGCTGATGCGCAAGCAGGGTCTCCGCCACTTGTCGTCCCATGTCGTCGATGTAATTCTGCACTTCAACCTCGTAGTCCAAAGCTCTTAGAATACGCGCTAGGGTGTCACCTATCACAGCATTTCTCCCGTGGCCGATGTGAAGGGGTTTGGTGGGGTTCACGCTCGTGTGCTCGATGACGACTTTTTTGCCCTTTCCGAGGCCGAGCGAACCATACTTGGCGTCGGCCCGCTCGATAGTTCGCAGCGTGAGTTCAGCGAGCTTGGAGATGTCGACGAAAAAGTTCACGTAGCTGCCCACGACCTCCACCTGCGCGATCAGGCCCGCAGGTTTTATCGCCTTCGCAATCTCCGCCGCGAGCCACGTGGGTGACTTATGGAGCGTCTTCGCGAGTTCGAAACAAATAGTCGTGGCTAGATCGCCGAGCTTTGGATCCGGAGGCTCCCCAAGCGTCTGCTCGAGTTCTCGAGGCGGCTGCCAGCCCAGCTTGGAGCAAGCCAAAGCTAGAGCATCGCATACGTCGCGCTTGAACTTGCCCCAAGGGTTTTCTGTCATGATGGCCCAAATTCCTCTTGCTAATTTAACTCAATAAGGTTTTTAGGGGTGTGCAAAATTCCTTTTTCTTGGGCTCCTTAAAGGTCACTCATGCAGGAAGCGATTGAGCTAGCAAGACTTGATCAATTGGCGAAAAGACTCAATTTATCGCGTAAGCGGACATGGAACTTTCTTCATAGATTGGTTCGACAAGGGTTTCTAAGAGCAAATAAAAGAAAGCGGCCGTATCTGTATTCAATGGCTGGTTTGCATGACAGCGTTCTGGATAGGAATTGACGATACAGACTCGCCCTTCAGAATGTGCACTACTTATGTTGGTGCTGTGGCTATCGACCGCCTGAAAGCCCAAGGTATTTTACTCAGGGGTTACCCCAAATTGATCAGGCTTAACCCCAACTGGAAAATGAAGACTAGAGGAAATTGCTCTATTGCCCTCGCGGTAAATGTAAAAAAACATCAAATCCATGCCCTCAAGGAAACCGTGCTCCAAACCGTTGAGGAACTGGCTGAACTTCACGTTGAGACCACCAACCCCGGAGTCGTGTTTTACCAAGGCAAAAAAATCCCCGCGAAGTTGAAAGCGTTCTCAAAACAAGTTGTCCAAGATGTCGTGACAATCGAAGAAGCCGAGGTCCTTGCGCGAGAAATCGGTGCTGAGGCGCACAAGTTCAAGCTCGGTCGCGGCATCATCGGTGCGCTAGCTGCGATTGGCAACACATTGGAGCGTGACTGGACCTTTGAGCTCATCGCCTATCGCATCCCGGAGAATCGGGGGACCCAAAGAAAAGTCGACGCCGCTTCGGTTGCAGAGATGGACGCCAAAACTTTCCCAAAGACGTTCGACAACTTGGACCCCTCCACCGGAGAAATTCGAATCACACCCCATACGCCCTGCCCGATCCTCTACGGGGTTCGCGGGGGGACTGCCGAGGTCGTTATGGAGGCCCACAAGCGCGTGAGGGCTCTGGAGCCCATCGAGCGCGTGATGATCTACAAGACGAACCAGGGCACGGACGAACACCTGAGGCGAGCAAAAATTGTGGAAGCGAAACCTTACTGGTCGGTTATCGTCGATGGGATTGTTTGTCAAATGCCGAAGGTTCTTCCAGGTGGTCATGTCATCTTTCG
>CAZWMM010000041.1:0-6346 GCA_964634985.1 Hadarchaeota archaeon (SeqCode) | reverse complement strand
GGTTCACTAGCGGCCCTAATCGGCCGGATAAAACCCAAGAGAGTTATAGCTTTCAGCGAACGTGGAGAGCGAAAACCCTACGGAGAACTCTTCCGCGGGCTTTCAAAAGAGGACGAGGTCTGTGCGATTGTGGGGGCTTTTCCGCATGGTGAATTCCTCTCAAATGTCGACGAGCTATCGGATGAACTGGTGTCCTTGGATCCAGAGCCCCTTCGCGCGCCAACGGTGGTCGCGCGGGTGATCTACGCTTACGAGGAAACCTTTGGTACCCAAGAAATCCGTCTGAGGAGGTGATTGCACGTCTAGAGGCAAGCCAGTCGATGAATTCAAAAAAATCACTGCTGAGCGAATTGATCGTTTGTTTGAACTGGCGGAGGGAACATTCAAACGACACCCGAAGTACGCCGACCGCTACGTGAAGTTGGCGTGGAAACTCAAAACTAGATACAATCTCAAGCTTCATCGCATCACAAGCGGAAATTCTGCAGAAAATGCCTTTCATTCTGGAAACCCGGTGTCAGCTGTCGCGTGCGGGTTCAGGCAGGTCGCGTGGTCATAACTTGCCTGCGGTGCGGTCGCGTTGTGCGCTTGCCCTATAAGCCAAAAAGGAAAACTTAGCTTTAATTTAAAAATAGATAGGGGGGACCTTCACGTTTGGCCCCCACTTTTTCTAATTTTTCACGGCTGCGTTAGCTAGGTTGGAACACAGAGTCCGAGATTGTTGGATTTACTTGGATGTCGTAGATCCTGTACGTGACGCCGGCGAATGTATCAGACCACTCTCCGGAGGTCCAATCAGCCAAGTAGCCCGTGTATGTTTCGAAGTCGCCATGGTACTCACTCCAATACTCGTCAAAATCGAAGCCGAAATCCGAGAAGGAATACCATTGACCACCTACATAGTACCATCCTTCATGTTGGCTTCCACTCAGTATGTATGAGACAGTTGTTTCGGCTATAGTCGCATCCACTCTCAAGTCCATGTTGGCAGTTCCAATGTTCCTCGCTCGCTCTGTATGTCGATGTCTCTCCCTCGTACGTCACGTCTATTTTGAAGTCCAAGCTCGTTGCTGACGAGACTCCTCCTTCGCCTTCATCGCCTTCTTCCCACTCATAGCCGCCCCCGCTCATCCACCCTTCGAAAACTGTTTTAGGTCCTTCCACGAGCACGAAGTAGAGATAGCTCTCACCTTCGTACGTGTAGCTGACTGCACAAACTGCCGCCGCTCGATCTGCCTTCTCAAAGTAGAGGAGACCAATTGACATGCTGTAGTCCATCCAGTTGAAGTCGAAGGTGTTGTCGTATTTCTTTGCCCACCCAGCATTGGCCATCTCCGTTCTGTAGTAGCTCAAAATATCGCTGACACTACCTGTGGCGGTATACGCTTCAGCGGTGACATCTGATGGTATATCTGTGCCCCCACCTACTGCCGTCTTCATAAAGTCGCTAGCACCACCCATGGTCCCGATTGTGTCGGCCTTTTTGGCTCCACCGTATACTGGCAACCCGCCGACCCCTGCCGCTGGTCCTCCGAGACCTACCAAGAGAACAGCCGCGACAACTCCGACAGCAACAACGACAACAACGATTATTCCCACTATTGCGCCCGTGCTCAATCCTTTCTCTTTCATCCTCATTTTTTACCCCAAAGATATTTGTCCCCCGTGCTTTTAAATCTCAAATTTCAAAAAACTTCCCCGGGTTCCCTTGGTTCTAGAACTCAGAGAGGCACATGTTCTAGCCCATTATCTCCCATTCACGCTAGCTCCGTCGAGGGCATTACCTAGTTTACTGCCCCCGCCGCCAGTAGCCGTAAGTCTTTTCTCAGAAATTGGCGGTAGTCGAGAATGCGTACTGGACAGTCACTTTTGCTGTTCCTGGACTGTCACCTTCGAGTGCCGTGACATAGAACTTGGCACACCCGTCCTTGCACTGGACTACATAGGCGTGGCCAACGGTTAGCGGTGCGATGTCGCCGGTATCCCAGCTGCCGGGCACGGTGGTGATAGAATCAAGCGATACTGCGCCCATATCCTTGATCTGGTAGTCAGAGGCACTTCCGCCCGCGGGTCTGAACCACAGCGACTCGCCCCACTGAGTGTACTGACTGTCGCCATAGTAGAAAGGTGACCAGTTTATCACGTCGCCGTCATGGCTTTCGTACGGGATGTTTTCTGTTTCGCAGTTGCCAACTCCTGCCGAGAAGTCCACGCCGCCGTGCGTCATCACCATCATGTTACCGCCGGCTCCGCCCCCTCTTACGACTATGAAGTAATATCCAAGGCCCACTACAGCCGCGACAGCGACGACTGCTATCACTATTGCGACCGCCCCTATTCCCCTATTCTTCACGTGTCTACCTCACGCTGAGTATCGAAGCTACTGGTTTAAAAAGTGTGGCGCGCGAAAAAATGTTAATACCGTAAGCACTAATGTCAGGATTGATGCCGTTAGGGGGAGAAAAAAATGTCTGTTCAAGAAGTTCCAGCGAGTGCGCTCATAAAACGGTTGAGCGAGGAGCTGAAAAGATTGAAGGAGCTAACGCCGCCCGAGTGGAGCCACTTCGTCAAGACGGGAGCTCACAAAGAGCGCTTGCCCGAGCAACTCGACTGGTGGCATACGCGTGCGGCATCGATCCTAAGGCGGATTTATTTGGATGGTCCTGTCGGCATCTCGAGGCTCCGCACATATTATGGGGGGAGGCAGAACCGCGGACAGGCACCTGAACACTTTAGCAAGGGAGGAGGCAAGATCATCCGCACCATCCTTCAACAGCTCGAACAAGCTGCCCTCGTGAGGAGGCTCGAGCGGAGAGGGAGGAAGCTCACTCCGAAGGGTGCTGAAATGCTTGAGCGTCTAGCTGAGCAAATGAAGGCCGAGGAAAGAAAGGTGTAGGCAGATGAGTGATGAGGAGATAGAGGAACTGCGAAGACGGAAGATGCTAGAGCTTCAAGCTAGGCTTCAGGAGCAGCAGCGCCAAGAGGAACTTCTAAGGCAGTACGAGGTTCAGAAGCGGACCGCCATCCTACAGATCCTAACCCCCGAGGCGCGGAGCAGACTGGCCAACATTCGAGCCATAAAGCCCCAGTTCGCGGAGCAGCTGGAGCTCCAGCTCATCCAGCTGGCTCAAGCTGGCAGGCTTGGCTCGAAGATCACTGATACTCAGTTACGAGAGATCTTGAGCAAACTCCAGGCGCGCAAGCGGAAATTCAAGATAAGGAGGACTTGAATTGGCTCGAAATAAGCCTGCACCCATCAAACGTAGGCTGGGCAAAGCTGGGAAGCGCACGAGGCGCGCACCGATATGGGTGATGGCAAAGACCGGGGGGAGGATCAGGACTCACGCTAAACGAAGGAGCTGGCGCAGACAGCGAATCAAGCCCTAGTGGTAGAAATGCCAGAAGAGAGAATTTACGTCATCCCGCTCGGGAGAGCAAAACGGGCCCCCCGCCAGAAGCGCGCAGCGCGTGCGGTAAAGCTCGTGCATGAATTCCTCGAGCGTCATATGAAGTCTCAAAAGATCAAACTCGATCAGTCCCTGAACCGCAAGCTTTGGGAGCGGGGGATAAAACACCCCCCACCGCGAATTCGGGTGCTGGTAGTGAAACAGGATGACGGATCGGTCGAGGCTTCTTTGTTAGAGTAGTCGGATGATCTCATGTCCATCGTTAGGGTGAGTTTCAACCACATCCCATACTTGGGTGTCTTTGCGTTGGGCACGGACAAAATCGCACTTCTTCCCGAGCGCTTTCACGTTAAAGAGCAAGTCGTGCGAGAGGCACTGGGGGTGCCGGTTGGTCGGGTGAGCATGCAAAGGAGCCCGCTGCTAGGCGTGCTGGCAGCCGGGAACTCTAATGGGCTCGTGTGCCCAGACCTACTTGAACGGGATGAGGAGGAAAGGTTCGCTGGGTTTGGGATAAGCGTGGCACGCATTCCGGGGAGATACACGGCTTTCGGGAACCTCCTCTTGGCGAACGACAAAGGCGCATTGGTGAACCCCGACTTGCCTGATGAAACATTGGAGTTTATAAGCGAAGGTTTGGGGGTTCCTGTGGAGCGGGGAACGATCGCGGGGATCAAGAATGTCGGAGCGGCTGGTGTTGCGACGAATCGGGGGGTGTTAGTTCACCCCGATGTTTCGAGAGAGGAGCTTGAGCGCATTTCGAGGGTCCTTGGGGCACCCGTAGAGGTAGGCACGGCGTGCAGCGGGGTGAAGTACGTGGGGTTGTGCATGATAGCGAATTCCAATGGCGCGGTCGTTGGGGTCGCGACGACTGGCCCTGAGCTCGGGCGCGTGGAGAGCGCCTTGGGGTTCATCTGAGGTGGATGGGATGAAGATCATTCGCGTTCGGGGATGGTTCAAGCAGGGGCTCTACCGCCAGCGCTTCACTCGTGATCTGCTGGCGCTTTCGAGAGAGCATGCACTCGAGCGGATCTACTCGGACATCGGGAGCAAGCACAAGGTCAAACGCAACCTAATCCATATAGAGGAGGTTGTCGAAGTTAAACCAGAGGAAGTTAAGGATCCCCGAGTGCTGGCGATGCTAGAGTGATTGGATGGAGAAGCTTACTCAAGAGGAGAGGGGGAGGCTGCAGCGTATCTTAGGTGAGCTCAGCGAGTACCAGACTACCGCCGACGCCCTCAGGCAGCACCTCTCTTTGCTCTCGGCCTCGCTTTCAGAGCTCTCGATGACCCTCGAGGCGATAAAGACCGTGAAAGAGCTAAAACCAGGGACCGATATCTTCGTGCCTATGGGTTCTGATTCTTATATCACCGCCAAACTAGGAACGACGGAGAAAGTGATCACGGGATTGGGCGCGAATGTGGCCGCAGAGCGCGGGATCGGGGATGCGTTGAAGGTGCTTGAGGAAAGGGGGGCTGAACTCGAGCGAGCCCTCGGTCAAGCGCGCGAGGAGCTGGGGAAGCTCGGGGAGCGCATAGAGACGCTTAGGCCAGAGGCAGATCGGATCCTCGAGAAAGTAAGAAAAGAGAGTCCGGGTGTATAACTGTTTGCTCTCTTAGTTTCAATTCTACTGGATAGATTACTTTCGGTGACCTTTCTCTCAAAAAATCGTTTAACTGAATCAACGAAGAAAGTTTATTGGTGGAATTTAGGAGGGGTCCGATGTTCGAGAAGCTGAAGCAGAAATTTAAACGGGTAGCGGAACGTGTCGGTCAAAAGGTGGTGCCAAAGGCCCCACCTAAAGCCCCACCCGAAGTTCCACCCAAAGCCACGCCTGAGATCCCCGAGAAGCCAGGTAAGAAAGTGAAGCGGGCGGTGAAGCGCATCCTCCGGAAGGAGCTAACAGAGAAGGATGTGGACGACATCGTATGGGAGCTCCAAGTGGGTTTGCTCGAGAGCGATGTTGCGGTGCCTGTAGCCGACAACATCATCGAGCGCGTGAAGGCTGGCTTGACGGGGCGGAAGCTCGGGCTGCGGGAAGACCCAAAGAAGCTAGCTGATGAGGTGCTACGGCAGGCGATTCAAGAAATCTTGATGACGGAACAAAAAGTTGACCTGCTTAAAGTCATCGAGGCCAAGCGTGGGAAGGGTGAGCCGGCGGTGATAGTTTTTGTCGGGATAAATGGTCATGGGAAAACCACAACAATTGCCAAGTTGGCACGATATCTCATCGGGCACGGGTACAAACCTGTACTTGCAGCTGCAGACACCTTCCGCGCTGCGGGAATAGAGCAGCTCGAGATCCACGCCGAGCGCTTGGGCGTTGGGGTGATCAAGCAGCGCAGGGGTGCGGATGCCGCTGCGGTTGCCTACGATGCGATCGCCCACGCAAAAGCCAGGGGGCTCGATGTCGTCCTTGTCGACACAGCCGGGCGGATGCAGACCGATGTCAACCTCATGGATGAGATGCGGAAGATCGTGCGGGTGGCGAAGCCGGACCTGACCATCTTCGTGGGGGATGCACTTACGGGAAACGATGCAATAGAACAGGCTCGAACGTTCGATCAGGCGGTAGGCATAAGTGGCTCGATTTTGTGCAAGATGGACGCAGACGCTCGTGGGGGCGCAGCGCTCTCGATAACTCAGGTGACTGGGAAGCCCATCCTCTTCTTGGGCACTGGTCAGCGATATGAGGATTTAGTGGAGTTCAAGCCCGAGATAATCCTGAACGCACTTTTCGCCGACTGATGGTTCGTCGTTTCTTTTTGCCCCTGAGCTTTGTGCGCAGAAGCTTTAGGATTTGTCGTGGGTCGGCCCGCCCTCGTGTGAGCTTCATCGCCTTGCCTGCCAAGAAATTAAGGGTTTCCCCCCTGCCCCCGAGGTAATCCCTCACGGCTTTGGGATTCTCCTCGATTGCCCTAGCGACAGCAGCCCTGATCTC
>CAZWMM010000040.1:0-6380 GCA_964634985.1 Hadarchaeota archaeon (SeqCode) | reverse complement strand
ATTTTCATTTTGCGAACACGCTTTTGGAAGATCCTGAGTATGCGCGCGATGAACCTACCTATCCTCCCCGCCGCCGCTCCGCTGCTTAAAATCCTTGAAAAGATCAAGAGTATGGAAATTACCGCTAGCACCCAAACTCCCACGATAATTAACATTGTTGAAGTTGATGTGGCGTAAAATGACGTGAGCAACCCCAGCATTAAAAACGAGAGAAAAATTGGAAGGTCGAGCACGAACTCGCCCATGACTGTCGCAAATCCGGATGAATAAGGAACTCGCTGGGTTTTATTTAACAGATAAGTTCGAGCCACCGGGTCCCCACCCGCATAGGTAAACGGCGTGATGTTGTTGATGAAAATACTACCAAAGATCAGCAGATAGAGATCGTGCAAACGCGCCGAACAGCCCACAGCTGAAAGTGATATTCGCCATCGTGCAGCCCAAAATAGGATACAAATCAAATACATCCCAAATGCCAGCGCTACCCAACCATAATTGGCCTGGCTGAGGACCTGAGCCATCCCAGCGAGATTTTCGCGGGCAAGTGTTACAAGCGCTAGCAATGTGATACCAACGGCGACGAGCGAAATTGCCAGAACTCTTTTACTTGGTCTAATCGAGTATTTAGCAATCACTTTGAACCTCCATTTTCAATTAACACTCCCCGTGAATAAATTCGGGGGATTCTTGGATGGCTCCCTGCTACGCACGGTTCATCACCCCCAAGTTTTGGGCAGGCCTCAATAACCCCCCAACCACCAGTTTCAAATTGGGGGAATTCTCATCTTTAAATATTGCTGGGTGAAACAACAAGTAAAAGACCTCTAGGGAGGTCAGATGGCAAAAGTTCCCATCAGCCGTGAATTGCTCGAAATCTTGGTGTGCCCGGTCTGTAAGCACGAGGTTAAGCTGAAAGGCGAGGAACTGGTATGCGTAGAATGCGGGAGGCGCTACCCCATTATTAGTGGAATTCCACATATGCTTCCCGATGAGCTACGGTAGTTACAGTTCAACCTCCATTGTGACTTTGACTTTGGTGGATGGGTCGCGCAGCTTTGCCACCAATTCCTTTGATAAATCCATCGCTGCCTTGTCTGCACTTACCGCAAGCGTCCGCCCGCACACAAACACGCTCTTTCTGATGACGAGATCCTTCGGGTGGGCAAGTGTCAGCAAGGGATGTCCACAAGCGTGGATTTTATCAATTTCGCCTCCCGCTTCGATTGTTAAATTCACCGCCCTGCCCAAACGGATGGCTGATTTCAGTTCCTCACCCAACCCCGCCACCCCTTTATCCGCGGCGACCCCGACGATGCAATCGCCTTTGAGGCCCACTTCCTCGTCCTTCGTTATCATCAACGTCGTTTGATGCCGAGCGGTGATGCTCCGGTGCCCCTTAGCCATGATAACTTCAATAATTTTCCTCATGTCCCCTATCCCCTTAAGCTTGAAGGGGAATATTTTTTTGGTCGCATGTACCAGCGAGAGCGTGAGGAGTTAGTTGAGCGCCTCGTCCGGTGGGGTTACTTGAGCAAGCGAACTATCATCGACGCTTTTGAAAAAGTACCGCGTCACGAGTTCGTCCCAGCCAGCATCCAAGATTATTCCTATGCCGACCAACCCCTCTCGATCGGCCACGGACAAACGATCTCGGCGCCGAGCATGATCGCCATCATGCTGGAATCGCTCGACCTGAAGCTTGGGCAAAAAGTGTTCGAGGTAGGCGCTGGCTCGGGCTACAACGCCGCGCTGATCGCTGAAATCATCGGACGAAATGGGAAAGTCTTCACCATCGAGCGAATCTCCGAACTCGCAGAGTTCGGGCGCGCTAACCTGAAGAGAACGGGCTACGGATGGGTCCAAGTAATCGTGGGTGATGGCACATGCGGCTATGAAAAGGAAGCGCCCTACGACCGCATTCTCGTGACCGCCTGCGCCCCAGAGTTGCCTAAACCACTCATCAGGCAGGTAAAAGTGGGTGGGAAGCTAGGCGCACCAGTTGGCCAGCACTACATGTCTCAGACTTGGCTAGTTGCTGAGAAACTGGAAGGGGGTAAGATAAAAGTTCAGGAGTGCGGGGGTTGCTCCTTCGTGCCGCTCGTCGGAAAACACGGATGGAAAGAAGATTAAGATTCAATCGTCCTCTAAATCTGATAATGGCCGATTATACGGCCCCGGCGGGTTTTGATCCCCTTAAAATCCAAAGCCTCATGAAAGCTTTGCGTACTACCTTAACCTAACCACTTCTCAAGCGAAATCTGCTCGCTTGCGCGTTGTCCCTTTGTCAGTTTATCCAAGCCAGACTGCACCCGCGACTCAGAAAAATCATGCTCCTCGCATAAAAACTCTTTGATTTTTCCTGGATCAGGTTCGCCCCATTTGAGTTTGTACTTGTTCACCACCTTCGGCTTGAGGAATATCTCTCGGACTTCCAATGGGTCGACCTCGAATCTTTCCCCGATCTCGGTCTGCATGATTTTTTCAATCGACCCCTGCTCTCGGATCAAATCGAGCGCTTTTTTGGGACCAATCCCCTTTATGCCTTCGTTAAAATCGCTCCCAATCAAGATCCCTATATCAACAAGTTGTTCCCGCGTTATCTTGAGCTCATCCAACACCTTCTGAAGCTCGATGACCTCCGGGACTACCTCCATGTATACATCTTTTCCAGGTAGCTTGCGTTTGCCCGTTATCGCTAGATTGCGCACGAGGAAGGGTGCTCCAAACAGCAGGCTGTCGAAATCTTGACTCGCCGCCGCCCAGACGTCGCCTCGCTGCACGAGATATGCAGCCTGCGCCTCGCCCTCGCTGGGCGCTTGGATCCATGGTAAGCCCATGTGATCAAGGAGTTCCTTCGCCTGTTGAACCATTTGCTCATCCAACCGCCCCGCTCGCTGAGCGAACTTCTTCGCATCTTCGATCCTGCTTTCTTTGAGTGCCGTAGCCCATTCCTTAGCAGCTTCCTCCCTCAACGCACGTCGCTGCTCGATCGTACGTGCCTTCAGGATTGGGGGTTCTCCGTCGAACACGTACGCGGGTCGAATCCCTGCTTCGATCAAGTTCGCCGTACGATAGAAAAGGCCCGATAGGTGGGAGGTTATCCTGCCCCTAGAATCCTTCAGAAGTTCTCCGTCCCGCTGCCGTATGATAGAGAGAAATTGGTATAACGAGTTCATCGCGTCGATCGCAACTACCCGCCCACGGAGCTGCTCAAGCTCGACCCTTTGCTTAACTACGATGTCGCCCAGCTGAACGCCCATGAACACCAAATGATAATCTTACAGTGCACTTAAACAATTAACAACTCAAAGAAATCAGTGGAATGTAGTCGAAATACTAGCTCGCGGCTCCCCGAGATCCCTCACCAGGTAGCCTTCGTATAACGGTTATCGGAATAGCTTCTTTCTCAAACTCGAGGAGAGCGATCTCAATGGAATCGGTAACATTCTCCGGAACCTCGATTAGCACCGGGGCGCCCATCGCTATCTGGAGGGCCCTAGCTCCAACGATGCGAGCCTTCTCGAAACGAGTGTATTTTTTTGGAAAAATTAGCGACCCCCCATCACATCATGGGTGGCATTCCGGAGGGACCTTCCCCCTTCTCTAGCTTTCCAGCTGCGATCACGTCGTCAATCCGCAAAATCATCTCGGCCGCTTCGCTCGCCAATTTTATCGCCTGAGTCTTCACCCGCAAGGGTTCAACTATACCAAGCTTAGAGGTGCTCGTTATCTTCCCACTCATCACGTCGAGGCCTATTTCCTTGCCGTCTTTCTTCTCGTGAGCTGCGCGAAGCTGCATTAGGATGTCTATTGGGTCCAAACCAGAATTTTCAGCGAGGGTCCGCGGAATTATCTCGATCGCATCGGCGAACGCGTTGATTGCGAGCGCTTCACGCCCCCCAACGGTATCCGCGTACTCCCGGAGCCCCCTCGCTACTTCTATCTCGGGAGCCCCGCCCCCCCCAATTATTTTTCCATCCTCAATCGCCGCCGAAACCACGGAAATCCCATCATGCACAGCTCGCTCGACCTCATCGACCACGTGCTCCGTGCCCCCCCGCACAAGCAGACTCACAGCCTTCGGGTCCTTACATCCCTCGATGAACGTCATTTCATCGCCGGCTATTTTCCGCTCCTCAACCAGTGCTGCGGAGCCTAGGTCCTTTGCCGTGAAATCCCTGATGTTCGTAACCATCTTGCCGCCAGTCGCGCGCGCCAGCTTTTCCATGTCTGATTCTTTGACCCTCCGAACTGCTAAGATCCCAGCCTTCGCGAGGTAGTGCTGGGCCATGTCGTCGATTCCCTTTTGACATAAAACCACGTTTGCGCCCACTTTCTTCACTTGTTCGACCATCTCTTGAAGCATGTGCCGCTCTTCCTCGAGAAAGCTTCGCAGCTGCTCGGGATCGGTTATGTGGATTTTCGCATCCGTTTCCGTATCTTTCACCTCTAGAGCCAAGTTGAGTATGGCTATCTTCGCATTCTCGATTCGCTTGGGCATGCCAGGGTGGACCACTTCTTTGTCGAGAATGATGCCTTGAACTAGCTGGGAGTCTGCCGAGCTGCCGCCGCTCTTCTTCTCCACCTTTATGTTGTCGATATCTGCTTCTAGCTTGCCATCCGACTCCTCGACTATTTGCTTGACAGACTTGACACAGAGCTCCGCGAGCTTCTCGCCTCTCATCTCTGTACCTTTGCTGCTCATCGATGTGAGGACGACCTGCTTCAGCACCTTATCATCATCTTTCTTGACGCTGAATGCCATCTTGCTTAAAATCTCGTTCGCCTTCTCAGCTGCCTTTCGGTAGCCGGCTGCGATGACTGTGGCGTGGATATCTTGGTCAAGCAACTCCTCGGCTTTCTTCAGGAGCTCGCCACTGAGCACAACCGCCGTCGTCGTGCCGTCACCAACCTCATCCTCCTGCACCTTAGAGATCTCGACCATCATCTTCGCTGCCGGGTGTTCAACATCCATCTCGTCCAAAATGGTGACGCCATCGTTGGTTATCGTGACATCCCCTAGACTATCGACTAGCATCTTATCCATACCGCGGGGGCCTAGAGTGGTGCGAATCGCCTCACCTATCACCCGCGCGGCCATTATGTTCATCCGTTGGGCATCCCGCCCTAAGTATCGCTGAACCTTCTCAGGCAAGATTAAGACTGGTTGTCCACCTAATTGACTGGCCGTAGCATTCCCCCTAACTCTTTTTTACAATTGTCTACCTTAATCAGAAGATTTACCCGTATTTAAAGGTTACTTTGCATTTGACGCTCAAAGGAGGTCAAAATACGGTGAAATAAATGAAGAAGCCGAAAAGTGGTCATAAGAAGCGGTAATCTAGCTTTTTTTATGCGAGTGTTTCCACTCTTCGATTGGGACCGAGAACTTACGCTCAACTTCTGGACGATGAATACTGTTGTATGAGCAAAATGGAATGATTCGCCCATCCGGCACAGCATAATGAATAACACATCGTTCCACACGATCCAAGCAGAAGTTGTAGCTGTCCATGAAATGCATGCAACCTACCATTAGCGCTCGCTCGTGGAACTCCGCGAGGGCTGAGTAGCTCCCAGTGCGTAGGATGTTGAACAAAATCTTCAGGAGGTTGAGACCTTTCGGAGCCTTCGACATGTCGATGGTCCCAGGCACATCTTTGACCGCTTTCGCGAAGACCCTCGCCTTCACAGCAAATCCCCCCTTCTTGAGCTGCTCTGCATATTTGTCTAGCAGGCCGAATAACTTTGGAATATCAACAAATCGAGTTATTGGGATGATGTGCCCATCCTCGATGAATACATAGGTCGCGGCACCGCAGTGCTCATGACAGGTGAATTTCACGAATTTCCTGCCTGTGTATGCATCTGTGAACCGTGAAATCGGCATCATACAAGGAATGGGATAAAAGTCCGAGGTCTTGATCTGTCCATCCGTCTGTTGTTCGACCGCTCTGAGGAAGTCTGGAATGGTTATGCGCCATCGTTCTCGTTCCTCCTGCGATATCCGACCCGCAAAAGACACGGGCTGCACGTTGACACATCGAACGATATCTTTGTTTTTTGCAGCGAAACGAATTATTTCTCCAACTTGGTCGTCGTTCATCTCCTTAACGAGCGTGACCACAAGCACTATGCTCGTGAGACCAGCTTTGCGGCAGTTCTCGATCGCCTTGAACTTCAGCGGGAGGATGTCCGCCCCCCTCGCCTTGATCGTTGGTTCGGGAGTCATGCCGTCGAACTGCAAGTAAATGGTGCTGACCCCAGCCTCGCGTAACCGCTTCACGAAATCTAGATCTTGGGCGAGGCGTATCCCATTAGTGTTAACCTCTACATGCCAGAAGCCGGATTCTTTGGCCGTGCGAACGATGTCAGGCAAG
>CAZWMM010000039.1:0-6426 GCA_964634985.1 Hadarchaeota archaeon (SeqCode) | reverse complement strand
CGACTTTTTGGACTTCTACCATGACTACCAATTTTCTGTTCGCCATTCTCGTTCAAGCGGTTTTTGGGGAGAGGGCACCGAAAGTAATTTATAAACCCCAATTCCTCCTCCAGCTAAAGCAGGGGGTCTCCTTGGGGTGTTTTAGATGAACGAAGAAATCGGGATAATTTTTACACCATCAAACGATTTCTGAGCGTAAGTAGCTATTTTTGCCGCAGCGATTCTATAATCGTCATCTTCGACGCTTTATACGCGGGGTAAAGTGCTCCCCCTATGGCGGCGGCGATGCCTAGGATTAAGGCTTGTATCATGATTTCCAGAGGTAATATTGTACGTATGAGGAGGCCGTCGAAAGCCATGGTTGCTGTCACGCCGTTCAGAATTATCGCCCCGCAGGGTATTCCTATCGCGAGGCCTATTAGGCCTATCACGATTGCCTCTCCTAGAAACATCAAAAGCATTTGCCCCCTACTTACCCCCTGAGATCTCAGAATTCCGATCTCCCGCTTCCTTTCAATCACATTCATCACCATGGCTATCGCAATGCCTATCGTAGCAATAATTACTGAGAAATAGAGTGCCGAGAAGAGGGTGAAGAAAATTCTGTCGATGTGTCCTCTGGCCCCTTCCAGAATGTCGTCCGAAGTCATCGAATTTATACCAAATCCATATTGGGGATAGTTATCCTCAATCTGGTTAAGCACCTCCGCGGGTTTGGCTCCAGGTTTAACGTTTACGAAGAACGACCACGCTCTCCCTTCTCCCCACATAGAATAGAAATGTTCCGTTTCGCTGCTGAATGGAATTATGATAGATTCCGACATCGGATGGCCTGCGATCCATACATGTTGTAGAATCGTTCCTCTGAATATTCCAGCCACCGTGTAATCGGTTACATCATTTTCTTTCACGTTGTCAACCATAATCCATGTTTGAAGTGTCAAATTGTCTCCCACCGATACTCCAAGATCAGTGGCGAGAGCCTTCGGAAGTATCAGAGTTTCATTGTCCTCCATCAGTTTTTGATAGGCTTCGTCGGGTGATTGGGGGTCTATGAAGTCATATTGGATGAGGTCGGGATATGTTTCGGGGTCGATGACTATCACGCCGATTGATTTGTTTTCAGGTTCCAAACATTTGGTCCCTTGGAGTACTAGGCTCACCGCGGCGGCTGATTCTACGTTGTCTAGGTTAGTTAGGTTTTCTGTGAATGTCTGCGGAAGACTTTGGTCTGGCATCAGTATTATATCGACTCCGAATGACTCCTGCACACCGAGTTCCATGGCTTCAACAACGCCGGCTTTTATCCCACCCGTCATGATGATGAAGCTGAGAGTTATACCGATTACGCCGAAGCACACAGTGTTCCTCAGGATCTTTCTCCCCACGTTTCTCGAAACGAGCATTCCTAGGCCTCTGGACCGGGACAGATATTTTGAAATGGTTGTTGAAAACTTGCGAAGTGCTACAGCTGAGATCGTTATCGCCCCCAACAACAGTGAGAATATATCGAACGGCGGAATCCTGAACGGCAGTATGTCCAGATATTGTATTGCTCCGAATGTGAATAGCATCACCCCCGCGGCGAAGTAGAAGCTCATAGAGATCCCCCTTCGTCCAAATCTCATGCTTGGCCTCAAAGCTTGGTCCACGCTGATCTTGCATGCGGAAATAGCCGGGTATAATGCTCCTGCAATGACAGTTATGAGCCCAGCCAAGATGCCTCTTTGGACTATGGTCGGCGTTAAAACGAATGAGATTATTTCTGGAAACGCTGGAAGGATCATTGCCGGTGCCCCTGAAACTACCGCCTTGAGTAGCTCGATGAAGACCCACGATAGAGCCAATCCTCCAATTATCCCCAGAGAGACACCCACAACTCCCAGAAGTAAGCTTTCACTGAGGAACATGTAGAAGATACGAAAGCTCGATGATCCCATGGCTCTCAAGACACCTATCTCATAAGTTCTTTCCCTTACCGTAATGAGCATGGTATTGAAGACGAGAAACGCGCAAACAACCAGCGCGGCGATCACCATCGAATCGAGGCCATATCTGAAGCTTTCCGTCTGGCTCTTTATCCGGTTTGTAGCATCGATCTTAGGTGTAATTACCTCAAATTCCGGTCCAAAGCTCTCTTGAAGTTTCTCCTTTATCTCCTCCGTTCGCTCAATATCGCTTACCTTCGCGTATATTGAATTAATTTGACCTTCGAGATCTGAAATGCTTTGCAAATGGTCTAACTCCATGATAAAGTATAATTGGGTGAGCCGAATTCGTTCAGTTGGTTCAAAGATTCCGATTATCTTCAGGTTATATGAGTTCTCTTGGATGGTGACGTTTAGCGTGTCCCCAATTTTGAGATCAAAGTTGTCACAAAGTGCTTGAGTCGCAACAACGTTGTTTTCTGACACGTTCCAATCGCCAGAGATCAGATCTTTGTAACTTTCATACTCATAGTCCGTTTCGGGATCTACACCCGTGGCGCCGATCATCTTTCCCGGGTCGCCGTTGATAAAGGCGGACAATTCCAATCTGGGAATTGCCTTATCGATCCCATCAACGTTCTGTACGAATAAGAGGTTTTCTTCATCGAACGTCAAGCCTGGGGAACCATACGTGACGACGATGTCCGTCTCACCCCAGCATTGTTCAGTGTATTTCTTGAACTCTTCTAGGGTGCTGTCTGTCGCTATGTTGGTTCCCACAAATAATGCGACGCCTAGAGCGATGACAATTATCGTTAAAACGTTTCTGAGTTTTCTTCTGGGGATATTTCTTAATGCGATCTTGATAAAAGACATCAAACGCTACTTCCAGCCTCTTTTTTCGCGAAGAATGTTTCTAAAATTTTGAAGCGCAACCGTTCGCTAAGAATTCGCCCGTCTCTTATTTCCAGGATTCTATCTGCCTCCTGAGTGACGATGGGGTCATGTGTTACAACGACGACCGTTACATTTTCTCTCTTCGATGCAGCTCGAAGTGCCCGCATGATCTCTGTTCCTGTTTTGGTGTCTAGGTCTCCGGTTGGTTCATCTGCTAGAATGAGGGATGGTCCGTTGGCCAGCGACCTAGCGATAGCCACTCTTTGTTGTTCTCCACCGCTCAACTCATCAGGGCGGTGTCCGGCGCGGCCAGAAAGACCTACCATCTGCAGAAGCTCGGTGGCGCGTCTGAGCCTCTTTTCCTTTGGTTTTCCAGCTACAAGCATTGGTAGCTCCACATTTTCGAGGGCGGTCAGCACCGGGATTAGGTTGTAAAATTGAAAGATGAATCCTATTTTATTTCTCCTTATCTCGGTCAGCTCGCTTTCTTTCATCACGGTTAAGTCTTTACCATCAATGTACACCTTTCCCTCGGTCGGTTTATCGAATGTTCCAATCATGTTTAAAAGAGTTGTCTTGCCAGAACCCGAGGGGCCCATTATCACTATGAATTCCCCCCTTGAAAGCTCCAAGTTTATTCCACGGAGGGCATCAACCGAGACCCCTCCCAAATGATAAGTTTTCTTTAAATCCTTTATTTTCACTACTTCGTCGCTCATCTAAAACACCCCAAGGAGACCCCCTGCTTTAGCTGGAGGAGGAATTGGGGTTTATAAATTACTTTCGGTGCCCTCTCTCCCCAAAAGCCGCTTAAATAGTCTGACCAAACTCGTTTCGATGAGCATCCGATGAAAAGCACGGATAAAAAACGTCGGGTGTGATGGGGGTGGGGAGACCGTGCAAAATCGCTCTCGGGGCGAGACCGCAAGGGTGGTGCCCTGAACAGCCTGAGTCTCTGTTTCCCGAGAGGGGCGGCGCAGTCAACCGCCGCGTCTTGTCCGATGATGGTTGTCGGCGACACCTGAATCACCTTGATGGACAAGCCCCGTCCTTTAGGGCGGGGTAGTTGACCGACCAACGTAATCCAGCCAAGCCTCGTACTCCGGCCCCCTTCCACGAACTGCTTCAAAAAATATGTGTTGGAGTTCTCCGGTTATTTTTCCCCTCTTTCCGTTCCCTATGACGTTGCCATCCACTTCCCTTATGGGCGTTACCTCGGCTGCCGTACCCGTGAAGAATGCCTCGTCCACGCGGTAAAGCTCATCCGACGAAATGTTCCGTTCCTCGAATTTTATCTTCCTGTCCCTGGCTATTTTTATGATCGAGTCTCGCGTTATGCCCTTCAGTGCACCAGCTGAAAGTGGGGGAGTAATCAGCACACCGTTTTTTACAACGAACAAATTCTCCCCTGGACCCTCCGCGACGGATCCCTCGATGTTTAGCAAAATCGCTTCATCGTAGCCGGAGTTGAGTGCATCTAGCTTCGCGAATATGGAGTTCGCGTAGTTCGCCACAAGCTTGGCTTGGGGAGGCAGAATTCTTGGGTCGATCCTAACCCAGGGGGAAATCTTCGCCCGAATGCCGCGCTCGAGGCCCTCCTCGCCCAAGTAGGTTCCCCAGGGCCAAACCGCTATCGCCACGCTGACGGGTGAACCTTCGGGGTTGAGCCCCATAACACCATATCCATAGAAAGCGATCGGGCGGATGTAGCACTCCTCAATGTGATTTGCCCTTATCGTTTCCTTCACGGCCCCCACGAACTCGTCGATGGAATATTGGAGCTTCATCCCCACGAGCTTCGCTGAGTCCTTGAGCCGGTTGATGTGGTCCTTGAGTCTGAAAACAGCTGGGCCCTTATCGGTTTTGTAGCAGCGGATGCCCTCGAATACACCCAAACCATAGTGGAGGGTGTGGGTAAGCACGTGCACGTTGGCTTTTTCCCATGGGACGAGTTTCCCGTCCATCCAGATAAACTTCGTTGGAGTTAACACCATTCAGCTCCAATTAATATTTTTCTTTTTCTTATAATGCTTGGGCGTGGACGCTTTTATCAAGGGTCGAACTTCCTATTTCAGCACCTCGCCCAAAGCTTGAAGCATCTCTTTCACATCTTCAAAACGGATGTACCCCATGTTCCCTATCCTGAAAGTCCGCTCCTTGAGCTCGCCGTATCCTTTAGCCAGCTCGAACCCGCGCTCTCGCATCCGTTCGTATACTTCAAGGCCGCTGATTCCCTTCGGGGCGTTCACGCACGTGACCGTTGGGCTCTCGTACCCCTTCTGCGGGAAGAGTGACAAGCCCATTTTCTCTATCCCATCCCTTATCATCCGAGCTCGCTTGGAGTAGGACTCGAAGTATTTTTGCTTACCGCCTTCCCGTTCGATCAGCTCGAGCATCTTGTTGAGGGCTAGGATCTGCGGGATCGGGGGAGTCATATGCGTGCTCCATTGTTCCTTTTGATACTTATCATAGAGTTTGAAGTCGAAGTACCACCCCTTGTTTTTAGCATGCTCAGATCGTTCAAGAGCTTCGTCGCTCACGCTCGCAACGGCCAGCCCTGGAGGGATTCCGAAGCACTTTTGAGAACTAGTGAAGCACACATCTATCTTCCACTCATCCACCTTCAGCTCGGCCCCACCCATTGCACTGACTGCATCAACGAAAAGGAGCTTCTCGTGTTCTTTCACAACCCTAGCTAGCTCGGGGAGCGGGTTGATCAGCCCCACGCTCGTCTCGTTGTAAGTAATGGTGACGGCTTCAACATTTGGACTCGAGGAGAGCTTTTCATCTAAGAACTCGGGAGTGATTGGTTTGCCAAGCTCCACCTCAAGCTTTTCGACTTCCTTTCCGTTCGATTCCCCCACCCGGGCATACCGCTTCCCGAACTCCCCGCTGATGCAGCACAACATCTTTCGCTCGACGCAGTTTCGAACGGTGGCCTCCATCACCCCAGAGCCAGAGCTTGGGAAGAGGAAGACTTGGTCTTCAGTCTCTAAGAATCGCTGCATTCGCTCAACAGTTTCGCGGTGCAGCTGCTTGTATTCAGCGCTCCGATGACTGAACATCTGGCGGCGCATCTCCTCGAGGACCTCAGGTCGACAGGCAACTGGTCCGACTGTGAAAAGCTTCATAAATCTCACCCAATGATCTTTTTTTCCTTCAGGTAATTGTTAACCATTTTAATAGCGCATGTTTTTGAACACATGCTGCATGTTTTTGGATCGATCAGCGGGGGCCTTTTTTGTCTGATCTCCTTAGCTTTCTCGGGATCGATCGCTAACTCGAATTGTCTTGCCCAATCCAGTTTCCTTCGAGCCTTCGCCATCTCGACATCTCGCTCAGCATCGATTCCCTTAATGATGTCAGCGGCGTGAGCAGCGATTTTCGTGGCTATGACGCCTTCCTTGACATCTTCGATATCCGGTAAGCAGAGGTGCTCGGACGGACTTACATAACATAGGAAATCCGCTCCCGCCCACGCTGCCAAAGCTCCCCCTATGGCCGACACCACATGATCGTAGCCAGGGGCGATGTCGATAACAATAGGCCCGAGCACGTAAAACGGCGCTCCCTTGCACAGGCTCTTCTCAATCCTAACGTT
>CAZWMM010000038.1:0-6505 GCA_964634985.1 Hadarchaeota archaeon (SeqCode) | reverse complement strand
GGGTTGGCAGAGGACGCGAGTTACTCGAACCGTGTGAGCATCGTCAACGGTAGGGAACTAAAAATAGGTATTCCAAACCTGAGCTCTTATCAGTTCAAGGAATTTTTGCCTGATATGACAGGGATGCAAGCGCGCGAACTCCAGCGGGTGTTGGACAAACTTCAAGCCGAGATGAAGGCGGGTAAGGGATCTTTTGGGTTGGATGAGGTCATCGCGCGGATCAAGGGGGACGAGGGTATTCATAAGCAGCTCCAGCAGGCTTTGTTGGGGTGGCTCCACGATCTCCGTTTGCTCAATATTTTCGACCGAGTTGATTTTCCTAACTGGAAAGGTATCGTCAAGCCTGGAAAGGCTGTGATCGTTGACCTGAGCAGCATGACAAGTCTGCGCAAGAAGCAAATGATCGTAGCGCATTTAGCGAGGAGACTTTTTAACGCTCGGAAGTATGGGCAAGTGATGCCATTCGTGCTTTTTCTTGAAGAGGCTCACCAGTTCGTTCCGAGCGAAGTCGCGATTTCAAAACACGTAATCGAAACCATCGCCCGCGAAGGTCGCAAGTTCTACGCATCCCTCGTGCTAATCTCCCAGCGTCCGGTAAGGCTCTCGACTACCGTGCTTTCGCAGACGAACACCAACATTATCTTGCGCGTGACCAACCCCTACGACCTCGAGCACATAAAGCAATCTTCGGAGGCGATAACGAGCGAGGTTTCGGATATGATCTCCTCGCTGCCAGTTGGGGAGGCGCTCATCGTGGGCGAGGCAGTCAACCACCCGATTTTCGTCAAGATCCGCAAGAGACGATCGCTTGAGTCAGCGCACGGTGCTAGCTTGGAGGAGGCTGCGCGGGAGTTCGAACAACGTACCCGGCGCGAGCGCGAGGATGCCAAAGCGTTTATGTAGTTTTAGCTATTTCGAGGGCCTGATCGGCTTTTCGATCCAGCATCCCGCGGGCAAGCCGTAGATGATTACTCTTTGATATCTGTGTGCGCCCCTCGCTATCAAAATCGGCTTGGTGATCTTTCTGTATTCGCACCGGATCCTTTCGTCTTTGATGCCATCTCCAACACTGTAGAGAATCATTTGGCTTCCTCAACCTTCTTTTCTTCCCAAAACTCTCGGATTATGTCGGCTACTAACCCGTAATCCAGCCTGAGCTCCTCAGCTATGTCACTTGCGTACACAACATCTTTCTTCTGGAGGTAATCCCATATTTCACGTTTCGCCTTCTGCCTAGACACGCTTCGCAACTTGATGATCTTCATCCCTTTGACCTCCTCGATGAAGCGTCCGATAGACTCCCTTATCACTTCGTTTCGAGAACGATACCCAAACTTAGCGCGCGTTTCGTCGAGCTTTTTTATCACTTCGATCGGTAGGGATACGGGAATGGTGGCTCGTTTCATGCCATCCAAATTCATATTTGCATACGGTTGTATAAAGCTTATGCTATCCTCGACCATGCCCGTTTTCTCCTTTGGACTTGGTTATCACATCCGTTATTTTGGTTTCGCGACCAACAGCAGGGCTCGCTCGCAGAGCTCGCGCACGACCTCAGGCTGGAGCACGTGCTGTGCTAGGTATTCACGCAGGAGCGGCGTCAGGTCCCAAGCCAAGTACTCAAAGCTGAGTACGCATGGATTCGTTCGGGCCTGGCTCAGCTTCCGAACCGCCGCGGTCACCGCCCGCAGGCTATCGTTGCACTGTTTTCGGAGCTCATCTACCAATCCCTCGAAGACTAGTCCGTTGTTCAAGTTTTTGCATAAGTAGCCCCCCATGTCGCTCGCTAGCTCTATGTAGAGTTCAAGTGCTTCCCTTAGGGTCAGCCAGTTTGCGTGCGCATCCAGCCGCCATAGCGTCAAGGCCCCTACATGTTCCCGCAAGCGCTCGACTGCCTCGTCGTCAAACGCTAGTAGAGGTAGCTTGAGGTGCGCTGCAAGCATCGCGGATCGAAGATCGGTGAGTGGCACTTCACGATCGATTCCAAAAAGCAAGCGACGGGATAGTTCGTCTAGGAGTTCAGGCAGGTAAACGATCAACAGCTTGCGGTCGCGCACGAACTGGCTCACCAGGCTGTATCCCAAGGTTTTTCCTCGGACGGCTATCAGCTTGTCGCGCGCCAGCCAAGCGTAGGTCGCCGAAGGCAGGTAGAGCTCACCACCATCCATTAGCTGTTGCGCTCGCTCGAAGCTCGCTCGATCTCCTAGCACGCTCACGTCACATACGGCCCCAAATTCTCGAGTCGTCATAACATCCCGCCAAGGCTTTGTGTGGAGGTCCTTTATAAAGAAGCAAAAACTAGGGCGAGATGGAAAGGGGACTCGAGATACTCCAGGTGGTGCTGTGAAGAAACTGTTCATCGCTTGTCGTGACTTTGAGGTTGAGGCTGAGTTGCTCGAACGAGATCAACCTAAGACTTGCGACGCTATCTGGCGGGCTCTGCCTTTTGATGATGAACTCGAAATCTGGAGGGAAGAGGTGTACTTCGAGATTCCAGTGAAAATCCCGCCTGAGAATCCAACGCCGAAAACTCAAGCGGGCGATGTTTCTTATTGGCCCGAAGGCCCGGGGTTCTGCATCTTCTTTGGTCGATCGCAGCCCGCCAGCCCAGTAAACACTTTCGCACGGATAAAAAGTGGTGTTGAAAAATTTAGATCTGCGCGGACGGGAGATCGAATAACCGTTCGTCAAGCCTAGGATACTTTCAAGTCGAGCACGATATGATAAACTCTAGTAGCGTAGGATCGAATTGCCCTGTTCTCCAACAATTCTACCTTTCTACCCTTACCAGCTGCGGTGGCGCGAGCGAACTCGAAGGAGGGATTGAAAAGCTCAGGCTCATCCCCGAAATCGTAGAAGTGTATTACTCCTCCTTTGGGTTTCAGCGCAAGCAAGGCGACATCGAAAAACTTGCGCGCTAGATCAGGGAGTGGCATGAGTACCCGATCTGCTTTCTCTCTCAAATGATTTTCGACCACCTCGCGGGCATCACCCAAAATCGGCACGACCCGATCGCCGACCTTGTTAATGCGGATGTTCGTGCGCATGTACTCGAATGCGGCAGGGTTCTTGTCTATTGAGTAAATCCGCGCCGCATTGCTGTGGCGGGCAATGATTATCGAATAGCTTCCAACCCCTGCGAACAAATTTGTCACTACTTCACCGGACTTGACGAGCCTGGCCACACGCAGACGTTCCGTCCCCAACCTAGGTGAGAAGTAACTCTTAGCGAGGTCGACCTTGAAGCTACAGCCACCTTCGTGGTAAGTAGTCTCCGTCCGGGGTTCTCCGGCTATCACCTCAAGCTCTCGTGTTCTGAACTCTCCATGCACAGGGCTGGTTTGGTTAAGGACCACACGCATGTTGTTGTGGACTTGCATCAACGCATGGCCGATGAGATGTTTCTTCGGCAATAGTTTCTCTGGAAGCTTGACGACCGCGATGTCTCCCACGATATCGAATGCCCGAAATTGCTTTAGCTCTTCAGTCGTCAGTTGACCTCTTAATACTTCACGCAGATCTCTTGGCATGTTGACCAAAAACAGTTTAACGCAAGGTCAAAAGGTTTTAATGCTAGATCATCTCTCTACGTTTTGTCATCCAAATACTTACTCCGAACAGAATAACCGCGTACCCCAACAGCACCAAAAAACTCAGGGCTGGGTCTGAGCTGGCCTGCGCTATCCTCCCCACCATTTGCCCCCCACCCATCATCCCCCCAGATATCTGCTCGAAGGAAATCCCATAAGTGGCGGCCATCGCGTCCCCGGCGCGATCTGGCATGAACCAAGGCTCGTAGCCAGCGTAGGCTAGGCTAGTTGAGATAACCGATGAAACCACCATGAAGGTCAGGAGCGTGGCTATCGTCGCACCCATGCTCCCCTTCAGCACGGAGCTGAAGGCGAACGCTATGCTTATCATGCAGCACGCCAGCATCAACGCAATTGCTAGCGACCCAAATATCCCGCCCGGTATTTGTCCGTAGAACCCTAGCAGAGCGCCGGCCGAAATTAGATATGCTATGATCAGTATCGCAGCCGTGGCGATGAAGCAGGCGAGATATTTTCCGACAACTATGGTGGTCCGCTTCACTGGGTTTGGAAATAGAATATACCCAGTTTTGCGCTCGAACTCGGATGCAATGGCGTCTCCCGCGAAGAAAACTGCAGCAAGAATTGCCATTGAACCCATCGATGTCACAAATATCGCGAAGATTTCGGCCCCATATTGGTTTATGAGTTGATCCGGGATACCTATCCCCCCTGGAAGGTCCAGCCCTTCGTAGAGTCCGATAGTTAAAACCACGGCGAGAACTGTAATTGCTAACGCCCCGTAGAACCGCTTCCTCCGGAACTGTTTCAGCAGCTCGTACCGTGTGACCACCTTCAGCTTTTCAAACTCGCTCAGCTTCAACAGCTCGTACCGCTTGACCATCTTCAGCTTCTCGAGTTCGCTCAAATTGATACCTCCGTGAGTTCGAGATATGCTTGTTCAAAAGATTGATATTTTTCCTTCAGGTGGTTGATATCATCATAGACACGCAGTTTTCCGTGGTCGATTATCGCTACTTTATTGCAAATCTGTTCGACCTCAGTAAGCAAATGGGACGCGAAGAAGACTGTTTTCTCTTTTCTCGCCTCCTTTAGGATTTCCCTTATTTCCATCATCCCTCTGGGATCAAGCCCCAAAGAAGGCTCGTCGAGGATGAGAATGGGTGGATCGTGGAGCATGGCTTGAGCAATTGCCAATCGTTGCTTCATCCCTCGGGAGAACTTTTCTATTTTGGCATTAGACCATTTTTCGAGTCCCACAAGTTTAAGCATTTGGTTAATTCTAGTGTCTAGCCTTGCTTTATCCATCCCCCTGAGCCGCCCCAGATATCTGAGAGTTTCATCTGGAGTCAGGAAGGGGTAAAATTCAGGAGTTTCCAAGATGGCTCCTATGTTCGAAATCGCTCGCTCGCGATCTTCTGTGACGTTGATACCCACGATATGGGCTGTACCTGCAGATGGGCGCAGGAGTCCGCAGAGAATCTTAAGGGTGGTAGTTTTTCCCGCGCCATTAGGGCCTAGCAACGCGACATCCTCATTCCATTCCACTCTAAGTGAAAGATTGTCTAGAGCTAGGAAATCATCGTAATATCTAGTTAGCCCATTGAGAACTATCGACTCTTGCATAATGGCTAGTTGGATTGTAGCTTCATAAATTTTACCGCATGATAAGTCCGCCGACAAGAGGTATTTCATGCCCGCAACTGGGGCAATTATTTCCTTTAAAATTCGTTTCGAGTAATTCTAACCCGAAACGCTTGATGAGCAACTCACCACAACCTGGGCAGTAGGTGTTCTCATATTGATGCCCGGGCACATTGCCAATATATACGAATTCGAGGCCCTCAGATACAGCTACGTCATGTGCCCGCTCTAGAGTAGAAACCGGTGTCGGCGGCGCGTCAAATTTGTATGCTGGATAATAAGCTGTGAAGTGCAATGGGGTTTCTCTGTCTGCCTCGCGGAGGTGGCGCTTCGCTAGTTTTCGGAGTTGCTCTTCTCGATCGTTGACTCCCGGGATAACGAGGTTCACGACCTCAACGTGCATGCCAAGCTTTTTCGATTCGCGAACGTTCCTCCACACAACTTGCACATCCAAGCCACAATACTTTCGAACCGCCTCGACATCGCCCTTTACATCGATGCAGAGCGCGTCGAGTCCGGCATCATGGAGGATCCGGAGCGTCTCAAGCGTCATATAGCCGTTGGTGACGAAGGTGTTGCTGAACCCTTGCGCGCGGGCGAGCTTGAATAAGTCGATTGACCACTCCAGCGATAGGGTTGGTTCGTTGAATGAGATGCTCGTAGATTGGCACCTGTATTTTTTCATGAGCTCCACGAATTTCTCCGGTGTTATGTATTCACTCTTAGTGGGGTCAGGCGGAAATTTGCTTGTGTGAAAGTTTTGGCACCAAGGGCAACTTGAATTGCAGGACCAGCTTCCGACCGTTAGAGCATAGCTGCCCGGCCAAAAGTGGTAGAAAGGCTTCTTCTCCATCGGGTTTGCCGAAATCCCGCTCGAAAGACCGTATTGTAAGGTGTGGAGTTCACCATCTTGGTTTTGTCTAGTTTTACAGAATCCAAGCTTGCCCGGGGAGATGACGCAGCGCCTTTCGCATGTGTTACATCTTACATTCTTCTCACTCAGTTTATCATAAAGCAAGGCTCTCCTAACCCAAGCTTGTTTTAAGTTTGATCTAATACTCATGGTTATAATCCATTTGACAAATTCATACTTTTCTGCACCACGAAAACACGATGGTTTTTCTACTCATTTTTTCATCCCGTATTTCAACTTGGTGAAAAGGAGTACAGCTAGAACGACGATCGCTATTCCGTTCCATAAAATGACTGATGTCAGTTCTAGTAAGAGCCCGTAGATCAACCAGCATAGAGCGCCAAATAGAAAGAGGGATGTGAAAAGGAAACTTATTTCATATGCGCTTTTGAGCTTC
>CAZWMM010000037.1:0-6505 GCA_964634985.1 Hadarchaeota archaeon (SeqCode) | reverse complement strand
GAATTAAGCGATTGAGTCTGCGTCTGGTAATCTTGAGCTCCCTTCTTATGTCTACCAACTCCCCGGACACCACCCGCTTCTTGGGCACTATGCTCCCTAATCTAAATTATTACATTTTTATCTAGTAAAAAAGTCCTACAACCCCCATAACCCCATTCCCACACATTTCCGCCCATTTTCTAGGCCAAAAAATCGGGCAATCTGGGGAAGAAAGATAACTGATTTGCCCAACGAACAATTTTAAAGAGATTTCAGGAAAAGGAGCTTCATTATTGCATGTTGAATGTTCGAGGTTAGGAAAACGTCAAAAAAATCTTATTTTCTTTTTAATAACATCGAGGCACAGCCTGAACTAAGACTACCGCGGTTAAATCCCCACGATAGTCCAAAGGAGGGTAAGCACTATGCCTATGCCCAAGAAGCAACCTGCCATCTTGCCCATCGAGGCTGAGAGTGGTGTTCGTGCTTCCTTGATACCGCGCTTTCGAAGATACTGGGCGACTTTCCCCTCCCACAAGCCGGCGAAGCCATCGGTGATCGCATCCCCCGCGGCGCCCCCGACTATCGCCCCGAGCACCCCAGCAAAGTTGGCTCCTATGAGCGCTGCCACCCCCAGGAAGCCCGTGTCGATAGTGCCGAAGACGATGTCTGCCGAGCAGGATTTGATTGATCTGCCCCCAAGCCTCAGCGGGACCATGGAAAGAAGACCCAAGCATAGTAGGGCTGGGCCAATCAGGAGTTTGTAGGAGATTGCCAGTGAGAGGCTCCCCACTGCGACGAGCGAGATCACTAGCACGCTGAGGAAACCAAAGAATAAACTTTCTTTCTTCATGCCATCGCGTCAGGTTTTGTTTCTAGCTCCCAACGAATATCAGACGCATTGAGAGCAACCTCGGTAGGGCGAGAGGTCTGGAAGGCATACCCTTAGTCTTTTTGATGATCTCTGCGGACAAACTCTTGACGGTCATCGGTTTGAGCGCCTTCTTCCCCCGGGCCCTCACAGGAAGTTTTTTCTTTTTCAACTCTTTATCCCCGATCACCACGATCATATGCACCCATTCGCGCTCTGCATCCCGCACCTTCTTCGAAACGGTTTCCGCCCGGTCGTCGATATCGACTCGAACGCAGGCTTTCTCCAGAACATTTGCGATCCGCTCACAAGGTTTGAGATGGCGGTCGGTCAACGGGATAAGCCTGACTTGGGTGGGCGAGAGCCAGAGCGGCAGACTTGGAGCCTTCCCGGCCTTTTGCGCTTTGGCCGCCTCCTCCAGCGTCGCGTACATCCACCGCTCGATCGAACCTATGGAGGAGTGTAAAATTATGCAACCTTTCTTTTCTCCGCGCTCATCCACGTATCGGATACCGTAGCGCTCGGAGTCTTCGAGGTCTAGTTGAACAGTTGCGAGTTGAGCGTTCCCTCCAACTGAATCGATCACTTGAAACTCGTGCTTGAGCACCCAGTAATGCTTGCGTTCTGATAGCAGCTCGATGAGGGCCGGGCGCTTGACGAGCTTGAGCAGCCGCACGAAGAAGGGCTTGTTTTGGAGGTAAAATTCCTTAAGGGTGCGAAACGCCACGACGTAATCTACCTCCATCGACTCGGTCATCTTGGCATAAATTTTGAAGAGCCGCTCGTACTCCTCCATCCCCTGCTTGAGGTCGCGGCAAAAACAGTGCACATCGGGCATGGTAAACGCGCGGAGTCGCTTCAGTCCCACACACTCTCCGCTTTGCTCGAGCCGGTAGGAGGGTGAAAGCTCGAAGATTCGGACGGGCATCTGGCGGTAGCTCATCCCAGCCCCCCGCATCATCCGGAAGAGCCCGAAGTCCCCCGCAAACCGAAGAAGTAAAGTCCGGTTGAGCAGCTTTATTTTGTAATCCTTCTGGTAGAAACGTGCGGCTTGCTCGGCTATGTCGGGTTCATCCGCTTTATACAATACCGGCGTTTCGATGCGGCTCGCCCCAATTTCGTTCGCGAGTTGGACCGCGAGATCCTCGAGCAGCCCCTTGATGAGGGTCCCATTCGGGTAGAAGCGGAAGTGCCCGGAATCGCTGGCCGGCTCGTAGTCGACTAGCTCTAGACGGCGCATGAGCTTTAAGTGCGCTGGTTCCTTGCTGGGTTTCCGCCCCAACTCCTCGCTCATCACGAACTGGTGAAGCAGAGGTTGATCACGGAGCACCTTGCACGCACCAACGTTTTTCAGGTCGAGTTCATGCTCTTTACCATCGGGCGTCAAAATTATGTATTCACTCGGTAGCTTTTCTTCTTCTGCGACCGCTTCCCTGGCGGCCTCAGCGGTTATCACGCGAGAGAGTTCCGACAGCGGGTGTCCCTTGCAGCTGAGCTTGAAAGCTTTGTACCACCCAAACGGCAGACGGTGGACCTCTAAACCCCGCTCGCGCAGCGCATCACGGGTGGAATCGAGCAACTCGATGGCGACCTTTGGAGGGGCGAGCGAGGAACTGAGATGGGCGTAAGGGTAAAGCGCCACCCGCTTGGCCTCAACTTTCTGGGCGACATCAGCGATCTCGCGGGCGGCGTTTTCAGCTATCGCATCTACAAACCCTTCGTCATCCTCCTCCGCAGCGGTGAAGACGACGAGCACCTCTTCAAGACGCCCAGAGCGCTGCTCGGCCGGTGCTTCTTCTGCTACGGGGGTACGCTGCTTTGCCTCGAACTCAAGGTAGTCTGCATGAACCAGCAGAATTCGCAAACTCTCACCGCGCGAACTTGAGTGCTTAAGTTTAAAAAGTTTGATAAGCAGCTGGTTTAAGTCCCAAGAGAAAATTTAAGTGATATTTATGAAGAGATTCTGTTACCGATGTGGCGCGCCCGAGGTTGAGCGGGGGTCGTTGATCCAGGGCTTGTGCCAGCGGTGCTTCGCGCAGGAGAACAGCCTTCTCCGAGCCCCAGCAGAGCTTGAGGTTACAATATGTAAGCAGTGCGGGGCTCACTTGGTGGGAAAGCGGTGGCAAGAAGCAGGCAAAGGCGATGCCATAGTAGATGCGGCTCGCGCGGTAACCTCCTCCAGCCTTAGAATCGCACACCTCACGCCCACCGGAATGAAATTTTTGCATCCCCACGAAACGCCCGAGGTCGAGCTTTTCATCGAGCCAAAGCCCAACGAAAGAGTGATCGAGGTCAAAGCCCGAGGAAAAATTCACGAACTTCAGACCCAACCTCAGCTTGAAGAAGCGTGCATCAAGCTATTTTTGAACCGTGTGACTTGTGAGGTATGCAGCTTGAAAAGCGCCCACCACTACGAAGCTGTCCTGCAGGTGCGGGGCAAGCTAACAAAAGAAAAGCGTTCTGAAGTTAGGAGGATGCTTGAGCAACTCGCCGCGGATGCTGGTGAACATAAACGAATGGCATTCATCTCCTTGATCGAAGAACGACGGGAAGGATTGGACATCTACGTTAACCCGGCGAGCTTGGCGAGACGAATGGCTGCGCTGCTCAAATCGAATTTCGGAGTCAAGCTCAAGGAGAGTGCAAAGCTCGTGGGAGAAACTCCCGACGGACGCAGAAAGTTTAGGATCACCATTCTAGCGTGGATCGAAAAGTGCAAGAATTGAGTACCATTTTTAAGCAAGCGAAACTCAACTTTATGGAGTGAATCATATGGTCGAACTAACGGGCTCGAAAGCACTGTTTGAGGCCCTAAAGGCGGAGGGCGTAAAAAACATTTTCGGGATACCGGGAGGGGCGGTAATCCCTATCTACGATGCCCTCTACGACGAGTATGAGATCAGGCACATCTTAACTAGACATGAGCAGGGCGCCGCGCACGCCGCCGACGGCTATGCCAGAGCGCTCGGCAAGCCCGGGGTCTGCATGACTACTTCGGGCCCAGGAGCCACTAATCTAACTACTGGCATCCTAAACGCATATATGGACAGCTCCCCTGTTATCGCGATAAGCGGGCAAGTGGCGACCTCGGCGCTCGGTAAGGATGCTTTCCAAGAAGCGGACATGCTGAGTGTGATGTTACCCATCACCAAACACAACTTCATCATCCACCAAATCGAGGAATTACCCAAGACGATCAGGTTAGCGTTTAAAGTTGCGATGACGGGGAGGCCCGGTCCAGTACACATCGACTTGCCGAGGGATGTGCAAGTGAGCAAGGCAACCCTGAAGATACCTGCTAACGTGAAGTACGAGAAGCCCCCAAAGCTAGAGCCAGACTCGGAGGGGATAAGGAAAACCATCGAATTGCTCACCAAGGCAAGGCAACCCGTAATCTACGCGGGAGGCGGAGTCATATGGTCAAACGCATCTAGAGAGCTTATCGGACTGGCTGAACTCCTCAATGCCCCAGTTACGACCTCCTTACATGGAAAGGGAGCGATTCCTGAAGATCACCCACTTTCGATGGGAATGCTTGGAATGCACGGACGAATGGCTGCGAACTTAGCAGTGACCGAGTCTGACATTTTGCTAGCGGTGGGGACCCGTTTCAGCGATCGATCGACTGGCGATGTGCGCTACTTCGCCCCTAAGTCTAAAATCATCCACATCGACATCGACCCCGTCGAGATAGGAAAAAACGTACACGTTGACCTCCCGATCGTGGGTGATGCTAAGCGCTCCCTCTCGGCCATCCTCAAAGGGCTCCGCTCAAGAGCTAAGCGTGGACGGGGGGGAAAATGGTTCCAGCGAGTGAATAAATTGCGCGAGAAGCTCGCACCGAGGATGGACTACGATGAGGTACCGATAAAACCCCAGCGCGCAATCAAAGAGATAATGGGAGTGCTGGATAAAGATGCGATCGTTGTGACTGAAGTCGGACAATGCCAAATGTGGGCGGCGCACTTCTACGTCGTTCGAAAGCCTAGGCACTTCATCTCTTCAGGCGGTTTAGGCACCATGGGCTTTGGATTTCCGGCCTCGATGGGGGCAAAAGTCGCTCGCCCAAAATGTGATGTGGTCAACATCGCCGGCGACGGCAGCCTGTTGATGAACTCCCAGGAGCTCGCAACGGTCGTCGAGAACCATATAAATGTCGTCTCGTGCGTTTTTAACAACGGTTACCTCGGGATGGTTAAGCAGTGGCAAGACCTCTTCTTCAAAAAACGCCGTTCCCAAACATATCTAGGTAAATCACCAGACTTCGTAAAGCTCGCCGAAGCCTACGGGGCATGGGGCGATCGGGCGACGAGACCCAGCGAGATCGCGCCCAAGCTGCGAGAAGCCCTTCGCTCTGGTAAGCCCGGGGTACTCGACATAGCAATCGATCCCGACGAACATGTGCTGCCGATGGTGCCAGCGGGTGGCAGGATCGATCAAATGTTAACTTAGGTGCGTGAATGAAAACCCGTATTTTCTCTGTGCTCTGCGAAAACGTGCCTGGCGTGATGATGCGGATCTCGCGTGACTTCACCCGACGACAGATCAACCTCGATTCGATCACTGTCGGCATCGAACCCACGGGCTTAGCGCGGATCATCCTAACTTTTAAAGCGGATGCCCAAGTGGCCGAATTCATGCATAGGGTGATCACGCGCCTCGAGCCTATCATCAATGTAGAGGTGATAGACCCTGAACACAGCATCGTTCGTGAAGTCGCATTGCTCAGGACGAAAAAATTGAGTGAAAAGCAACTGTTGCGGGTGATCCAAAAGGTCGAACAGGCTGGCGGAAAGGTGCTCGAGTCTAAGAAAAACGTGTTGATAGCTGAACTCAGCGGCAGGCACGAGGAAGTCGAGCGAGCGATCGAAGCCATGGGGCCAGACTTGCTCAAGGAGGTGGCCCGCTCGGGACAAGTCTTTATATCACAGGGTGCAAGGCAAGGAAGAAAACATGGTTGAGATATATTTCGACCGAGACGCCGACATGAGTGCGCTCAAGGGCAAGACGATAGCGATAATCGGCTACGGCAATCAGGGGGACGCGCAAGCGAACAACCTCCGCGACTCAGGGTGCAAGGTGATCATCGGAAACATAAAGGATGCTAGCTACGAGAAGGCTGTGAAGGATGGATTCGATGTATTCGATATCGCCGAAGCCGCGCGCCGAGGCGACATCGTCCACGTGCTCATACCTGATGAATACCAAGCGCAGGTCTATAGAGAGCAAGTATCCCAGCATATGAAGCAGGGCAAAGCTCTCTGCTTCAGCCACGGTTTCAACATCCACTTCAAGCAGATCGTACCGCCTCGCGATGTCGATGTGATAATGATTGCCCCCAAAGGACCTGGGGCGATCTTGCGCAGGATGTACCAGCAGGGTTCCGGGACGCCTGGCTTGCTCGCGGTAACACAGGACGCGAGCGGGAAGGCAAAACGGATAGCGCTAGCTCTAGCTAAGGGTGTGGGCCTTACTCGCATAGGTGTGGTCGAGACGACGTTCAAAGAGGAGGTGGAAACGGATCTATTCGGCGAGCAAGTGGTGCTGTGTGGAGGAGTTTCAGAGTTGATAAAAGCGGGATTCGAAACCCTAGTCAAAGCAGGGTACCAGCCTGAGGTGGCGTACTTCGAGTGCCTCCACGAGCTCAAGCTCATC
>CAZWMM010000036.1:0-6554 GCA_964634985.1 Hadarchaeota archaeon (SeqCode) | reverse complement strand
GTGCTGTAGCAGTTGAGCAACCTGACGACATCACCGGCTTTGATCCCCTCAGTTCTTTCGGCGTGCCCCTGCCATAGGGATGCCCTCACCGCACCAGTTTGGTCCCCAAGGGTGAGGGACGCGACTTTCCCCTTTCTGCCGTCGGCCCGGGTGAATTCTCTCGGTTTGGAAACTTCCATCACCCGGCCGATCACCTCGAGGGCATCCATACCGGGTTCGAGTTCTCCTAATTTTATGCGGCTCGGCTGGAGTTCCCCCACCACCACACCTACGGGGTTGATTTCCACCTTCGTGTTTTTTCCAACATGAACCTCTGGTTTTCCCGCCAATCCAGCGCGCGCGTAGGCGTTGTGGAGGAGCAAGATATCGTCGGGGTTGAGCCCTTGAGCGATGTCCGCGCCACCGCCCCAGAATGATGCCCGAATGGTTCCTGTATCGTCGGCGAGGATCGTGCTCACCACTTTTCCGGGAGTGCCATCATCGCGCCTGAATTCCTGCAGGGGGAGTACGCGTCTCACCTTAGCCACGAGGTCCAAGGTCGGCATTTCCGCTTCGATTTCTTCGATCTTGAGTGGGCGCTCGGCGAGTTCGGGTAGCTCGGCAACTTCGGGGTCCGGAGGATTCAGAAGCAGACGTCCCCTCGATCCCAAGCTGAGTTCCGACTTCTCCCGAAACCCGACTTTCACCGCCGCGTTCTCGAGCTTCACGGCCTCCCCTCGGTTGATGCTTTTCACGAACTCCGCCTTTTCGTCCCAGAGCGAGGCGCGCACTTGCCCTGAAGAATCCATGAGCATGAGGCTCGCGACCTTTCCGGTGCTTCCATCTGGGCGCTCGAATGTCCTTATGTCGCTCGTCACAACCACTCTGCCGACCACATCGACTTCGCCCTGTTCGGGCCTCAGGTCGGCTAATTTTACTTTTTCCTCTACCAAGGGGGGGAGTTCCTTCACGCGGGGGTCATCGGGACTGGGGGCAAGGGATCCGCGCGCGCCCAAGTTCAATTCAGGCTGCTTGTCGAGCCCTTGACGAACGTAAGCATTTCGAACTTGGATCGGGTCTCCCTTCCGCACTTTCCCGCCTTCGATGAGGGAGATCTTATCGTTCCACAGTACTACCCTGATCTGACCGGTTCGATCTTGCAGGAGCAAGCTGCCGACGCGGCCTTCCTCGCCACTTGGGCGCTGGAACCTCCTAGGCTCGTAGATTCGGATAACCCTCCCCACGATGTCGACCTTGGACATACCCGGGATGAGATCCTCTATGCGGAGCGCCCGGACCTCTGGTTCCTCCTTCTTGAAGGCGATGCCGAGTTCGCGCCCGACGATGGTCGCAGCGCCCTCAAGGGTTATGAAACCGCTGAGCTCCTCCTGCTTATGCCGGATGCGCTGCATGAGTTCATCGTGGCTGATTTTAGCTTGAGCCAAGATCTCTTGGACCATTCGTTCAAAATTGAGCTCCACGATCCAACCCTGGTAGATTTCTCACTTCATACTCATATCATTTTCGGGGAGAGGTGAGTGAAAGTATTCAGGTCTTATCAGAAAAAAAGCTCAGCCCCGTGAACCTTTCTTGATCTTTTTCAATATCGCCATAGCTCTGTCATAACTCACTTTCTTTTCCTCTACCATTCGCTTGGCTATGATGTCGATGAGTTCTCCTGTAGCGCCAACCGTGGCCGCGACATTTCTTGCGTGCAATCTGAGGTGCCCCCGTTGAATCCCTTCCGTCGTTAACGCTCGCATCGCCGCCAAATTTTGCGCAAGCCCGACAGCCACCTTGACCTGCCCCAGCTCCCGAGCACTTTGAACCCCAAGGATCTTCCTGCACACCTTGGCCACCGGGTGCACTGCCGTCGCCCCCCCGATGATCCCCACCGCCACTGGTAGCTCGATTCGGCCGAGCAAATCACCATCGTTAGTTTTCTCCCAACTCGTGAGCGATTTGTAAGATCCCCCAAAAGCTGCGTAGGCATGGGCCCCAGCCTCGAGCGCCCGGGTATCGTTCGCCGTTGCCAAAGCGATCGCGATGACCCCATTCATTATTCCCTTGTTGTGGGTAGTGCAGCGGTAGGGATCGGCCGCAGCGAAAGCATAGGTCTGTAAGATGCCATCGACGACTTCTTCCCCACCCAGCTCCTCTTTAGCGAAAATCGCCTCAGCACGGGCAAGCCTATGGGTTGCGAGGTTTGAGACTATTCGGAGGTAAACCCGCCCGTCGGTCAAATCCTCGATCAGGGGCGCCACAGCCTCGCACATGGTGTTGACGACATTCGCCCCCATGGCATCGCGCACATCGATGAGCAGGTGGACGATCACCATTAGGCCAGCCTCGGTGTCGAGCACCCTAGCTTCGACATCTTTCGCCCCCCCTCCAAGCTTCACGAGTATCGGGTCTTGCTCGTTCGCCTTCGCCAAGATGCGTTTTTTGTTCGCGAGGATTTTCTCTTTCGCTTTTGAGGGATTCTCCACGCCAACGAGCTGGATCTGCCCTGTCATGATCGGCTCGGTACTGCCCGTGCGAAATCCACCTTTTGTGCGAGCCATTTTAGCGGCATTCGAAGCAGCTGCAACGACGGATGGCTCATCGATCGCCATGGGCACGAGATAATCTTTGCCGTCGATGAGGAAGTTCGTCGCTATACCCAAGGGTAGCTCAGTGGTCCCCACGACGTTCTCGATCATGCGATTCGCCTGCTGGAGCTCAAGGGCGCCAGTTCGCTTCAGGAGCTCGGCCTCCTCATCGCTGAGCTCGGCGAACTCCTTGACCACATTCAGCCGCTCTTCGGGGCTGAGCTTGTAGAATCCTGGGAGCTGCGAGGTTTTGCCCATTTAATCCCCTAAGAAATTGGATTGAAAGTTTAATAAAGCAGTGAGCAAAGGAGAAGTAGTGCTCATGCCGAAAAAGAGAAAAGTCGAAAAGAAAAGCACTGATGAGTTGAAGCACCAGATAGGAATAATCGGGCGGGAGCTCAGCCACCTCGTCGAGCTCCAGTGGACGTATTCAAAACGGTTGTTGAAATTCGGGTTCGCCTCATGGGCGTTTGGGGTCGCGGCTTTTTCCTTCTCGCTAATTTTTATCAACCCGTGGCTGATCACAAACATCCAACCCATAACCATCTGCCTGCTCATATTAGCCGCAATTGCACCGGTTGTGATAACCCTATTCTTGATCCAAAAGTTCCATGCCAAGATCAAGCACCTCGAACGTATTCGCCGTAAGTTGTTGGCTGAGTATGAGGTGGCACTCCTCAAGCGCGTTCGAGGCATGATATGAGGGAGGGTAAAATGTCTTGTAGAGCCAAGAAAAAGTCGAAACGCAAACCGTGCTAAGCTGGCAAGCGTCGTATGAGCAGCTTGAAGCGGTCACCGTCGATGTTCCATTCCTTCATGTAGCCCCTGCCCGTGACCTCAGAAGCGCGGGTGATTGAGAGGTTCCTAACCCTTACCTCCCTATTGATGAAATCCTGCTGGCTGGCTAGCAACTTTATGTGATCCTCGTTTACTGGGCCTATGGAAACGTCGACACGTTCCTCCATCGCGAGATCCTGATCCCTGCGCATGGTTTGGAGCCTTCTGACGAGCTCGCGCGCGAGGCACTCGGCTTGTAGTTCAGGTGTTATGTGGGTGTCGATCGCTATCTCTCCGAACTCGGTCGATGTCGCGTTGAAATCTGGTAGCAGTCTGAGCTCGGTACTCTGCTCCTCTGGCCCTAGGATCATGAGCTCCCTGCAATTCAGTTGCTCTTGGAGCACGTTCCGGAGGTCTTGGAGGAGGGGCTTCGCTTCAAACGATGAAGTCCGGATCACAGCCTTGCTCACGGGCCACCGCAGTTTCAGCCGCGCTTGTTGCCTCACGGCCGCGCCTCCCTCGACGAATGCGTGCACAATTTTCATGCCTCGCTCGAGCTCCGGGTTTATGGCCAGCTCATCGATCGAGGGCCATGGAAGCATGTGTACGCTTTCGGGAGCCCCGACATCTACAGCTTTAACCAAGTCTCGATACAGGACTTCGCTCAGGTGCGGCATGAATGGTGCAAACAATCTCATCAGAGCATGCAGCGCTTGGTAGAGCACGATGTAAGCAGCTTGCTTTCTTGGGTCCTCCCGCTCGATCCAGACTCGTCCCCGCGCCAATCGGATGTACCATCGGCTGAGATCCTCAAGCACGAAGGAGACGAGGGTTCGGGCGGCGAGGTGCACGTCGAACTCCTCGAACGCTTGGGTCACGTCGCGCGTGATGGTGTTGATGCGGGAGAGCATCCAGAAGTCCTCGGGGTAGAAATTCTCGCGTGCCCGTTCGAAGTCGACTCTTCTCGGGTCAAATTCATCTAGAGCCATGTAGGTGGTCGCGAACACGTGCACGTTCCAAAGCACGTTTAGCATTCGAGCGACGACATCCACCCCTTTCCAGCTGAACCTAAGGTCTTCCCAAGGCGAGTTAGAGGAGAGCATGTAAAATCGAAGCACATCGGCACCGTATTTGTCGACGACATCCTGCGGGTCGACCACGTTGCCCAGCGATTTAGACATCTTTCGCCCGTGCTCGTCGAGGGCGAAGCCATGCATGAGCACAAGCTTGTATGGCATCTCATCGAAAGCCATCATCGAGACCACTTGCTGGCTATAGAACCACTTCGTCACTTGGTCCTCGCCCTCGGTTATGAACTCGCTTGGCCAGAGCCGCTCGAAAGACTCCTCTCGCCTAGGGTAGCCAAGACTCGCCCAAGAGGCTATGCCCGAGTCGAACCAGACGTCAAGCACGTCGGGTACTCTTTTGGCTTCACCCCCGCACTTGGGGCAGCGAAGCTTAATCCGATCGACATCTGGGCGGTGGAGATCGATCCCCCCCTCCTGCTCCGCCGATGAGGTTAGCTCCACTGAACTCTCTACCACCCTCATTTCACCGCATCGCTCGCACACCCAGATGGGCAAGGGGATCCCCCAGTAGCGCTGGCGGGAGATGCACCAATCGCCCACCGATTCGACACCGTTGGCGTAGCGGGTCGCGACCCAAGAGGGCACCCATCGCACGCGCTCGGCATTTTTCTCCAAGATTCTGGACTTGATATCTGAAACACGGAGGAACCATTGCTCGGTGGCGCGGAAGATCAGAGGGGTCTGGCAACGCCAGCAGTGGGGGTAGGAGTGAGTGATGATGTCGTGCTTCATGAGCACGCCCTTTTGCCTGAGATCCTCTAGGATCACCCGGTCGGCATCCTTGACGAATAACCCCTTGTATTTGCCAGCTTCTTCGGTGAATCTCCCATCCGGGCCAACTGGGCTGAAGACGGGCAGACCGTAGCGAGCTCCAATCGCGAAGTCCTCCTCCCCGTGTCCTGGTGCGGTGTGGACGCAGCCCGTGCCCTCCTCAAGCGTCACATGTTCACCCACGATGACGCGGTGATGCTCCACGAATCCCTTTTGTTTGAGCACCTCCTCTAGCAAGGGGTGCTCGTAACGAATCCCCTCGAGCTCTTTTCCCCTTTTCGAGCCCAGCACACGATACCCGACGATCCCAAGCTGCTTCATGACATGCTCGACGAGGGCTTCGGAAAGGATGTAAACATCATCGCCCACCGCTACCTCAGCGTATAGGTAGTCTGGATGCAAGCAAACAGCGAGGTTGGCGGGCAGGGTCCAAGGCGTTGTAGTCCAGATGAGCAAGTACTCGTTTGGTTTCTCGCTAAGCTTGAAGCGGGCGAACAGCGACGGATCCCGGACATCGTAGTACTCCCCCCGGACTTCGTGCTCGGCGAGAGCCGTTTCACAGCGGGGACACCAGTGGATCACGCGCGAGTCCTTTTTGAGGAACCCCCGCTCGTGTGCTCGCTTCAGCGTCCACCAGGCCGACTCGATGTAGTCGTTCGTGAATGTAACGTAAGGGCTATCCCAGTCCATCCAAACTCCGAGTCGCTTGAACTGCTCCGTCATGAGCTTAACGTGACCGAGGGCCCACTGCTTACATTCCTCGATGAACTCTTCTACCCCTATTTTCTGCTCGATGTCTTTTTTCGTTTCAACGCCGAGTTTCTCCTCGACTTTTACCTCGATGGGTAGACCATGGCAGTCCCACCCGGGCTGCCTGAGCACGTTGAAGCCACGCATGGTGTTGTAGCGCAAGATCGCGTCTTTAAGTATCTTGTTCAAAGCCGTGCCCAAGTGAATAGCACCGCTTGCGTAGGGTGGACCGTCGAGAAAAAACCAGGGTTCGGCGCTCGAACGGAGTCGCTTCACTTTCTCGTAAGTGTTGCTGGTTTGCCACCAAGCTTGGATCTCCCCCTCTGATTTTTTTGCATCGTAAATCTTAGCAGCCGGTTGGACCATTTAACGACCCGAACCTATCGTTTGAGTTCATGCCTAAAAGTTTTTATTGAACCAAGTTAATCTTCTCCCGAATTTTGGTGGTGATCTTGCTCAACTGGACCGGGTACAAGCCGCACAAGCGAGGATTGCAGACCGTTTTGAGCCCTCTTGAATCCGAGGCTATGGAAATCATGTGGCAACAAAAACGCGCAACTGCTCGCACTGTTTACGCACTGTTGAAAAGCAAGCATTC
>CAZWMM010000035.1:0-6613 GCA_964634985.1 Hadarchaeota archaeon (SeqCode) | reverse complement strand
GCGATACGAGTTCTACCACATATCGTCATTTTTTAATGGCGTGGAGTAAAATAAAACCTGCACTGGGGTCAAAAATTAAACCTCTTTAATCTTCTGACATATTTGTTAAGCGTTTTACCTTTCTAGCAACTTTTTAAGCTGCACATTTTAAAAAATGATTGATGCGTGAATATTTCATAAAACCCTTAAAACAGGCGGGAATAACGGCCCCGATCGGTGTTGGAATGATGATGCAAGATATAAGACAAACCGTAACTTGCCCTGTATTTGTATGGTTCATCGAGGGCGCGAAAGAGAAAATTTTGGTAGATGCGGGAGTAAGCGCCCTAGGTGAAGACGGTAAAGTCTGTGATTTTCCAGTTGAGGGGGGAGGTGAAGAGGGTTTAAGAAACGCTCTAAATTGGGTGGGCACCTCGCCTGAAGAGATAGACATTCTAATTTTGACCCACCTGCATTTCGATCACACCGCGTGTGCAAGACTATTCAAGAACTCCCGAATTTATGTCCAAAAACGGGAGTGGGAAACGGCATTTAATCCGATACCATCCTCACGCCCACATTATGACAGCACTTTATTCGGTCCGTTGGAAAATATGGACTTAATACTCGTTGAAGGGGATCACGAGATCTCAGATGGTATAAAATTGTTATATTTGCCTGGTCATACGCAGGGTCTTCAGGGGGTGGCTTTATCCACGAAAAAAGGTACAGCCGTACTTGCTTCTGATTTGTGTTACACTTATTTAAACATAAATTCACCATTCCCAGAGACGCCATTCTATCCCCCCGGTATCCATGTGGACTTAACGGAGTGGTTCGACAGCATGTGGAAAGTAATACGTATTGCGTCAAAGAGAGAGCTGATTTATCCTGGACATGATCCGAGTTTGGAGGGTAAGACTCTTCCGGGTTAAACGAGGAGAAGAGGCATGGCGGCAACGTAAATACAAGACAGAATGTTTATAAATAACACGGAGCAAGCGTTTAGATTTTTTTAGTCAGAACATGTGCGTCTTCCCCATCTGCGTAGTAACGTGGGAAGGTTTGGGTGATTTCGAATCCCATTTTTTTGTAGAACTCAACAGCCGGGGTGTTGGTCGCTCGAACCTCCAGATAGCATTCCTTCGCCCCATACCTCCGCATGGCTTGCATCGCCTCTTTCATCAGAGCGTACCCGATGCCTTGGCGTTGATATTTGGGCAGGGCCGCGATAGAAACCACATGACCCCTTTTCATCCTCACCGGTCCAAATAACCCCGTTTCAACTCGGCACATGACGTAACCCAGAATTTCTTTCCTTTTCTCTACAATGATGAAGGTCTCGGGAAAATGCTGGTGCAAGTTTAAGAAGAAGGAGGATGGGTAATTTTCTGGCAGACAAACTCGGTTGATGTGCATCACTTGGTCTAAATCAGGAGGCTTGAATGGTCTTAGGGTGAGGTTGTTTGCAAGGCCAGCCAAAGTTACTCACTCCAAATAATCATCGCAAATATTGGGTTATGGTACTTTGCTCCTTGGCCAAAGGTCGGGCTTGAGTTTTAACTTCGAGCCTCTGGGTGAAACCATAAACCCTCTCGGTTCTCCCCTTGACGCCGAGTAGCTTGTTTTTCTCATGGGTACGCATGCTCACCAAAGCGTAGATCCTAGCCATCTTCTTGTCCCCGGGCTGCCTGAGTATCCGGCCAAATCGCTGGATCCATTTCTTGGGGTTACTGGGGGGGTCGAGCCAAACCTCGATGTCCGCCGATGGTATGTCCAATCCTTCCTCACCTATGCTTGTGCACACCAAGATTCGCGCGTGCTCCTTAAACTGAAGGAGAGCCGAAGCTTGCTGCTCCATGCTCATGCTCCCCTTGCCCACTAGGACTGCCACATCCTCCAGCCCGTAAGCCTTGTGCAGCATTGCCCCGAGCTGTTTGGCCGCTTCGACCGACTCCACGAATACGATTGCCTTCTCGTAGAGTTCCTGTTTGAGAATACTCATGGCCGCGAAGATCTTGTGGTTGAAACCTTTTTTCAGGGCTTCCCTATATGTCTCGTAGATACTTTTCCCACCAAGCTCCTTCGAAGGGCGCCGAAGTTCCTTGATTCTCCAAGTACCGTAGTTTATGACGCTGCTGGCTCCATCCTCCACCAATCTGAGCTTGAGTATCCTCAGGGCTAGGAGCAAGGTGCAGAGTCCATGCTCTTTGCACTGCTTCCCCAAATGCTGTGGGCCATAGATTTTCATGATTCTTTTTTGATAGGATTGGACGACCTTCCCAAGTTGCATGTATACGCTCAGGAGGTTGCTAGGCGCGTAAACCCTAACGAGAAAGATCACCCTTTCCGGCACATAGGCTTTGATCTCTGGATCCTCCACCGAGAACGCTTCGATCTGGTCGAATATTTTCTTCAGCTCTTTGAGACGCTCGGGCGCGTGGAGCTGGGGCGTTGCGCTCAAGGCGAGGATCCTGGCTCCGCATGCTTTGGCAGCCAGCAAGATGGAGTAGCCGTCGGTATCGCCTATGTAACCCTGGCATTCGTCCGCAACCACGATGTCGTATGGAAAGGTGAAATCAGCACCCCTGAAAACTTCTGTCAATAGATCGATGGGTTCATCTGCTTTCCTAGCCTCCTCTAGGTCTTGAGTGAATGCAGACAAAGCATCGTTGAAGAAGGTTTGGGGTGTCGAGACAGCGAAGCCCGTGTTCCAAACTCTAAGGGCTTGCCTCTTGTCGGGCGGGATGTCCCCTGAAATGAAATGGGCATCCCCCACGTCTAGCATTTTCCTGGCGAACATGGCCTGCTGCACCCCGAGGGGTATGGAGGGGGTGAGGAAGAGGACGCGGATGGGGCCCTGGCTAGATTCACGCTTTAGATATGCACCCGCCAAGTATGTCTTACCCAAGCCCGTGGGAAGCCCGATGATCAGCGTGCTCCCGCCTATTTTCTCCAAAACTTTCTGCTGGAAGGGCCAAAGGTTATAGCCTAATTCCCCAACCCTAGCTCTCTGAGTTTCGGTTATGGGGTCGATCGGGGCGAGGTTGGAGGTTAGGAGCTGGATGGAGTAGGGACTTTCATCCAGAAAAGCTAGGTAGTCCTTCCAAGTCAAGCTCTCACCTTCCCGGCCCCGAGATTTATTTCCGCTTTGAAGTATAAATGTGTTACACCTTTTGTAACGTAATTTTTCGCGCTTTTTTTGCGGTCCCTATCTATTGATTCTCGGATGGCAGAGCCCCTCAGAAAAAGTTGATATTCATTCACAAGGCCGAGGAAGCCGTTGAGCTCATTTTCCGAATTTTACCCCTTCCTTGGTAACGTGGATGTAGAACAGGGCCATCGAAACCAGAAATCCCATCGAGAACCCCAGCCCGTGGGCCAGTACGTCGGTTTCCGGGCTAGCGCTCAGGAAGCCCCCAGGATCGCTGAACAGCATGACCAGAAGGGCGAGCGGGAGGGTCATGGAAAGTAGGTTTACGGCACCCTTCGCAAATCCCCAATCGAATCTCCTCGTGGGTTTTCGTCTGATCTTCCGGGACTTTCGGTATGTTCCAAAAAAATTTCTCAGGTGGGCGGGGAAGTTGCATAGGGCGAATGCAAGCAGGGCCCCGATCGCCGCGTAGACCACCCCGGAGGCGCCCCATGATCTCACGTTAGATACTCCGCTCATTTTCCACCCCAAGAACTCGATGGTGTTCGCCGTGAAGCCGGATAGGAAGATCAACCAGAGGAAGATCCGACTCGAGCGTCTCCTCGTTTTCACCGGATTGATCATGTTCACGATTACGAAGAATGCCCCCGCGAATATGAACCCGCGCAGGTTGTTGACCAAGTGGCTGAGGTCAGCGTGTACGAAGGCTGAGGTCAAGATTCCCCAAGGGCGGTCGGGGGAGTGCGATAGCCAGTCGAGCAAGGGGGAGTGCAAGGAGATCAGGAGGAAGATGACGATGTTTGTTAGGGAGAAGATGGTGAAAGCTAGACCGACGCTGCGGAAGCCGGCCAGCTGGTGCGAGAGGGTTTCCCCAAAGCTGAAAATCTTTTTACCGTACATTCATCAACTTCAGGGAACCACAACCTAAGAATTTTTTTCAAAGCGGGTTCCGTCAAGATATGAGAAGGCGCGAGTTCAGGGTTTGGTGAACTACTAAGAAATAGGCTATCCAGATCTACTTCAAATAGCTTAATCAGACCGAAAGGGCATTGGCCAGCCTATAGAGCTCGCTGTCTATTCTCTTCTTGTGGGTGAACGGATAATCAAGCGGGCGGACAACAACCTTTTCCCGTTCGAGCCCGAGCATCTTCGCCGATTTTATTTTCGGAAGCAATTTTGCAGCCCGATAACCAAAAACGCTCGCGAGCCGAATGCTTCTCGCAGTGGGCCTCCCCCCCCGTTGGATGTACCCGAGCGTGCTAACGCGAACCTCGTAACCTGTCACGTTTTTTATATGGTTTGCGATCACGTTTGGATTTCCAGCCCCTTCAGCCATCACGATGATCACGCTCCGCTTTCTATGCTCTCTCCGGCTCTTCTTGAGCTGCTTTATTATCGCGTCTAAATTGTAATCCACCTCGGGTATCAGAATTATCTCCGCCCCACAAACCAAGCCAACTTGGAGGGCCAAGAACCCGCTTCTCCTGCCCATCACCTCGATGATGAAAATGCGTTCATGAGAAAATGCTGTATCTCTTATCTTGCTCACAGCCTCTAATGCCGTGTCAACCGCAGTGTCGAACCCTATGGTGGTATCCGCCCCCGCGATGTCGTTGTCGATGCTGGCTGGGACTCCGATGATCGGTATCCTCGTCACGCGATGAAGTTCTAGCCCCCCGCTAAATGAGCCATCGCCCCCGATCACGATCAAACCCTCTATTTTCTTTTTTCGGATTATCTCAGTAGCTTTGGCTAGCCCTTTAGGGGTTTTCATTTCCTCACATCTTTTTGTCCGCAAGATAGTCCCCCCCCGGTTGATGATCCCACTCACCGAGTGGAAGTCCATCTTTCTCGTCTTCCCCTTGATCAAGCCAGCGAACCCCTCCTCGATTCCTATTACCTCTATCCCCTCTCGGATCGCCGTGCGGACAATCGCACGTAAGCAAGCGTTCATCCCCGGGGCATCCCCGCCAGCTGTCACGACACTAATTCTTTGCATGTTTCGCTCCAAGGGTAATACCGCTTAATAAGGATTTCGGCTTTTCGCTCTAAAAAAGTCACCAAGCCGTAAGTTTCGGTAATCCAAAAACTGAATAACGCTTAAAAAGTAGCCAAAGGAATGCGAGATGCCAGAGGGATAACCCAGCGACTCGATAAAGATGGAGCCGCCTTCCAATCTCTAAACCCGGCTCAAGCGACGATCGGCGAAGTTTCGGTAAACCTGACCCCAGCTATGCCTTGGATCTTGCTCACTACGGTCTCGCCTAGGGCCTTCAGATCGGCTGCCTCGATTCGCGCGACTATGTCAAATCTTCCAGTGGTCGCGAATGCAACCTTGACTCCCTCGACTTTCTTAACGGCGTCCAAGAGAGCAAGGGCCTTGCCGGGTTCGGTTCGGATATAAACAATCGCTTGCATCTCCAGCCTCCTTTTTCAAACTCTGGTTTCAACTCAGGTGCTTTATAAATTACTTTCGATGACCTCTGTGGACAAATCGCTTAAACGCAACCACAAAGTTCCGTTTGGATTTCATGAAAAAGCTCAACAAAAATCAGGTGGAAGAAATTATCAAAGATGTGCAAACTGGATCATCTCTGAACCAATTGAGTAGCAAGTTCGGGTTCCCCAAAACAACAATCTACTATCATGTTAAAGAATTTTGCCGCAAAATGGGAAGGTTTGATGAGAAACGATTGTCTGAGTGGGAAAGGGGATACCTCGTAGGATTTTTCGTAGGCGACGGTTGTCTAATTTACAGACCTAAGTGCTGGTCTTACATTACCAAATTCGTTCTTAATGCTTTAACAGAAAAAGCGATTGCAAACTCCCTAATCAACATTTTATCGAAGGCTGGCGTAAAACCTTGGACCACTACTGAAGGTCATAGATTAAATGTGCTTTCCTCATCGAAAGGCTTACAGGATTTTTTAAAAAGATACGCGGGGTACGAATCCGAAGACCATAAATTACGGAAGCGATTTTGGTTAAGCGAAACTCTTAACGAGGGGGAAGTGTTCGCATTTGGTGTTTTAGCTGGCCTGATAGATAGCGATGGACACGCCAGACGCTACTGGAGTAATAGCTTCTCCGTTACAATTTGGACTGCATCAAAAGTTTTGGCTGTTTCTATAGTTCAATTAGCAGAAAGGCTTGGGATGAAAACATCTATTATTCGTGAACAGCACTCAGGCTTTGGTAGTTTAAACACATGTTTCATAGTCCGCATATGGACATCGTATGTTAGAAGGAATGCGCACCGCCTGCAATCGTTAAAACTCCAGCAAGTATTAAATGAGATATCCCTAACTAAAAAATTGGTGGGCCCATAGCTCAGCGGTAGATTGGGTCAAAACCAAGCCGAAAGCGTTCGCTTCGCAGGCGAGAGGTCGCGGGACGATGCTCAGGAAAAACCGGCATCGCGCGAATTCAAATCCCGCTGGGTCCACCACTTTTAAGCTTCCCACTTGAACAGGAGTAATC
>CAZWMM010000034.1:0-6644 GCA_964634985.1 Hadarchaeota archaeon (SeqCode) | reverse complement strand
AAAACTTTCGAAGTTAGCATATCTTTTACCCATCGCCCTAACAGCAAGGTCAATCGGAAAATATTACCTAAAAAAATTTTACGAACCATGTTTGTTTCTGCTGTTAAAACGACGGAGTTTCGTAGCTGAATTTTATGTTGTCTCCATCATTCAGCCCATAGTTCCCAGCACCCACGGGCGCCAGTACCCAACCCTCATTTTCCCAAATATACCACATCCAGTACTTGCCTGCCCCTGGGTCGTTGCTCACACCGTTGATCGAGTCAATAAATTCTCCCACTCCAGCATAGTAGGTTGTTTCGACTACCGCGATTCTCCGTAAAGCATCCAAAGCAGTAGCTCCCTTTGTCAGGTGAACTGTTCCAATCGTGGGAGTGCTACCATCATCGATAGTAACTCCGCACTCAACAATTAGATTTTCCAGTTCTTCCACGCGTGTATATAGAGCTTCCACGACTGTACTCGTTGTGCTTTCCAGCCTATTCACTTTCCCCTGTAAATCACTAATTTGTTGACAACCATAAATCAACCCTAGAGCAACCACAATGGAAAATACTGCCGCTACTTGCACTTCTTTTTTGATAATTCTTCTCACCTCCTTTCGCTTGATGCTACTCTGACTCCAGCTCGGACCGAAACCGGAACTGGGACCTTAACCCTAACCAGTAGTTTTCCTAATCCCACTAGTGGGGGGACAAATACCAATGAACAAAGGTGGTAGAAGGTGAATGGTATCTGACCGATAAACGCCGCCCAGAATGGTACCATGCCTGTGATCGGGGTACCGATAAATCCGGTCCACACATCGAACATAATAATCGCGATTGCTGCAGTAAGAGTCGTGTGGAAAAGCAATTTTTTGAACTTGTCGAACATGGAGAGCTTGTTGCGCATCCCGAGCATCCAGGCGAAGAGAAACCCAGACAAGGTAAAGGCTTGGATGGGGCGGGGACCCCATACTACCAGATAAATGACAACCACGCTAGCTAGTGCTATTATCCCAAAATATCGGTTCATCACTCGGGAAAACTTCGTCGGACCGCAGTAAAGCGAGAAGGAGCCAATAACGACGAGGGTTGGGATTATCAGTTCGAAGTTTGGAAATGTTATGCCTGCTAGATAAAGTGGTATGCTCAATGCGATGAATAACATTCCCAAGAGGACGAATATCTTGAATCTCTTGGACAGTACTTCATCGGGAGACCTTCCTCCCCATATTTTTTCCGCTATTTTTAACCGCGCCACCGCGATTTTTCTTAAGTTAAAAGTGCTGACTAACATTAAAAGGGATAAACCTAACATAAAAACGGAAAAGATAAAGATAATTTCCTGCAGCAGCATCACCATGTTGGATGGTATATCCAACAATATAAAAACCTTGCCGTTAATTATTGAAAGATGTTTTATGATGGATTCCTGGGAGAAGTCAGATGGGGGGAATCTCACCGCCCTCTGCAGCAGGCTTGTGAAAGCGTTAGATGAAAGTGTCGATAGGAATTTGACAGATGGTATCTTGCTTTCGGGGGGTCTTGATACCTCAATTCTCGCCTACTTGGCATCCAAGCGGGTAAAATTAAAGGCATTCACGGCTGCCCTTCAAGATGCGCCTGCACCAGATATCGAGTACGCAACGCTTGTGGCAAATCATTTTGGGTTAAAACATATCGTCCACCGCTTTGATGAAGGGGAATTACATGATGCTATCCGCGTGGTTGTAAAAGCTATGGACTCTTTTGATCCCATGGAGATCCGCAATAGTGTGACGGTTTACATTGCTCTAAAGTGTGCTAAGGAGAACGGTGTAAACACAGTTATGACTGGTGACGGGTGCGATGAACTTTTCGCTGGATATAATTTTTTGTACGGACTAGACAAGGAGAGGCTGGGTTTAGAGCTTCAAAAACTCTGGAAGGTTATGAGCTTTTCATCGACACGGTTGGCAGATGTTCTAAAGATGGAGGTAAAACTTCCCTATCTAGATCCCGAATTTAAAAAATTCGCGATGGGATTACAGTATGATCTAAAGGTTCGGGATGAGGGAGGTCAAACATGGGGCAAATGGATCCTGCGAAAAGCATTCGAAACTCTACTGCCTAAAGAAATAGTGTGGAGGACTAAGACGCCTATCGAGTCTGGTTCTGGGACTTCTGTCCTCCCGCACCTCCTAAATTCGAAGATCTCCAATGCTGAATTTGAGGAGAAGAAGAGCAAGTACTTCGATGAAGACAAAGTGACCATCAGAGACAAAGAGCAATTATTTTACTACGAGATTTACAGGTCGATTTTAGGACCTCCTCACCCAACCTATTTTAAAGGCAAGATATGCTCCCATTGTAACTCAAGTGTACCAAGTACATCTTCATATTGTCGGAGATGTGGGGGCCACCTAACTTGAGGCGGTGATCTGTTGTTCAAACGACGGATAAAAATACTCAAAGTAAATCAACAAAGTGTTGAAAAATGGGTATTGGTCCCTAGATATCCTAAAATGGAAAATCGACTAAGCCTTTCGCTGTTTGATCCTGCGCATCTTCCTGCGCATGCGCTTCCTGACCCACTTCCACCTCATCCTTCCTTTTTTCTTCCATTTTCTAGGACGCTTCCCCATGATCGCACCATCTTGCTCGAGTTAAACTCGTAGACTAAAAATCTTGCTGTTCGCGTCTGATTCCCTGTCAAACGAAAAATATCTAAAACTAAGGAAAATATCTAAACCAACTCACAAAAAAAAAGGAAAGGGCAGATTTTTACCTGCCCTTTGCAGCTTCGTAGATTGCCCTTAGTGCAATGACCATCGCCGCTCCACCCACAAGCACCGTTAAGTTCGCTGCTAGCCGAGTGAGTTCCACCGGTATGGCTACTTGTATCAAGGACTGCATACCAATGGCAGCGACGATGAAAGCGATCGAAGCCAGCAGAAACGGGCTACTCTCACGGGCAGTTATGTTTAGAAGTCCGATGACCACTCCCAAAGCTCCTAGTCCTACGTAGAGCCATCCTGTTGGATCCAAGAACGCTGTCCCTAATGCTATCAGTAATCCGATGTAGAATACTGCAGGGCCGATAAGGGCAACCGCTTCAACATTTTTTAGTTTTGGCAAGTTCAATCCTCCTTGAAAAAGGTTTCATTTCAAGTTTTTAAAGCCTTGGATGGTTCACGTAGGACAGCATTTTTGGCTTTGGCTCAGTAAACTGGAAAAACCTGAAAATTAGACTTCCTTTCAGTAATGTACAATTGCTGTACAAGCTTAAGACGTTCTTGTGAAGATTTGTTGTCCCAATTAGCGTTTTTCACAATCCCCCCTATTTGATAAAAATTACCAGATGGATTATGCCACTTCTGGGGAGAGAGGGCACCGAAAGTAATGCGGGTCAACAAGTGACCCCCGATGTCCCCGGCACAACTAACAGCAGGCTTCATTGAGTGTCTTTTCGACGTCCTTTACCCGCTAACCCTCGATGGCGGGTTTTTTTTCGGGGGCCATGCCCACCTGTCCCACACCAGGGTTGGCTTCAGGGTCATCGTTAGACGATCCCGCCAGTTACTCCCCGAAGGACCCAATTTGGCGTGATTTCGGTGGGTCTGCTCCAGTGTTCCCGCGGTGATGCACCGGCGCTCACGAATCACGCCAGTTCTCGATTCCCGCGGATTGGTCCTTCATCGCAATTTAAAATTGATTTTGTAGATAAAAGCCTTACTTCTCTGGATCATCACTCTACAACTGAAGTATCGCACAGGAGATAAATCGTTGAGGACACAGCATTCAAGGAGTTTACTAAAGCCTCCAAATAACCAGGAGATTGTTGGTTACTGTGATGGCATAAAATATTATGAGAAAAACGATGAAAAAAACGAGTAAACCAAAAGTGGCCTTCGCGTAACTGAGCGATTTTCTAGAATGTAGATAGCGATATGCACCCACGGAGAACATAACAGTCGCTACACCAAAACCTACTTTAAAAAACGCGAAGTCTTTGAAACCGTGAGCATAGAATAATGGATTGAGTTCAGTTCCCCCAAGCCACACTCCATATGTCGTTGTGATGATGTCGGCTATTATGAGTGCATAGAGCACAAAAACGATTAGGAGAAAATCCGTTTCTTCCATTCTATTTCCTCTCTAATGGATACTCCGTCTTTACATCAAATCAAGCTCGAATGCCGCTACCGGGTACTCTAGCTCGAAACCCAGCACCACTTCAGGATGGATCTCGCCAACTATGCCTAAGCTCTTGCCACTTGAAACGAATTCAGCCGCTCGACCCTCCAAGAAGCTGGGGTGCCCGGTAGGACGGACTTCGTGGGCGATATCGAGCTCTCGGAGCAGGGCCTCAGCCACGGCCTTAATGGAGGTGAAGCCCGCGCCCCCCCCCACCGCCCCCGCCGCCGCGCCGCCCGCGCTCCGGGCCCCCCTCCCACCCCCCCCCCCCCCCCCCACGACATCCCCCACCTCGAACACCCGCTGGGGTATTGGGTTGCGCCGGTTCGCGCGCAACACGGAGAGCAAGCAAGGCAGCAACCAAGACCTGATTATCGTGTACTCCTCTGATACAGGGTTTGCTACCTTCGACGCCTCGCCTCGCGCGCGCATGAGCTCGAAGTTTGTGCGTGGGTTGGTGAGCGTATAGGTCATCACTTCCATGAAGCCCAACCCCGTGAGCACCCGCCGCGTGCGATCGCTGAGCCGCTCGATTGGTGCTTTCTCGCCAATGGTCACCACTTTTGGGAGCGTGGGCTCGAGCCGGTCGTAGCCGTAGCCTATGGCTATGTCTTCAATTAGGTCTACCTCGTGCATCAGGTCCCCTCGATAGGGTGGGGCCAGCAGCGTCAGGAGATCTCCCTTGATGCCGGCGATACCATAGCGCATGCGCCCCGCAATTTTTGCTATTTCCTTCGGCTTCAGACCCAAGCCTATGAGCTCGTTCGCGTTCTTTACGCTCAGTCGATGCTTGCTCACGCGGAGTTCTGGCGTCCGAACCCGCCTGCCCGGGTACTTGACCATGACGGACCGAAGCTTGAAACCCCTCTCGGCAAACCCCGTCATCAAAACCGTTAGGGCTTGATTCACCACGCGCTCGTCCTCTCCCGTTACGTCTATGAATAGCCGTTTCGTCTTACTCGTGACGCGCGTGGGATCGCTGTTGATGATGGGGGGTAGAGAGAGTACCACGCCTTGTGAATCGATGAGCAAGGGATAGCGTGACCACCCTTGCGTGATCCAGCCGTATTCGATGCCCTTTGGGTGTTCACGCAAGATTTGGGCCGGAGTGAATTCCCGGTCGAAATCCAATGGGACGAAGCGAACGCCATCTGGTAGCGTGGTGGTGTAGCGCACGGGCGGCTTAATGGTGTCGAGGTCGTAAACCCCGATCGAGCCCCTGCGCCTTTTTCGGCAGAGCGAGGCGTGAAGCTTCTCTTGAACCTGCATGAGCGACGCGACGATATCATCCGTGAGCCTCACGTTCGTCACCACACCGGCCGCGATGAATGGTCGGATGGGCTTGACGCTTTGACTGACTTCAACCGTCACGCCGGATGCTCTCAGATCGTACTGGGGTAGCCCTTCTTCAATACCAAGGAAACCCCTGAGCGCCCTCGCCACACCCTCGGGACTGAGCAGGTCTGGTCGGTTGTGGGTAATCTCAAGCTTCAGTTCGTCCCCAGTCGCTTCGGACTCTATCCCGAACATACTGAGACGCTCGCACAAGCGATTCGGCTCGATTCGCCTACCCAAAAGCTTGCAGAGGTCAAGAAAACTAACGGTTATTGATGGCATTGATCCACCTTCTCAGTTCTTTCACCATATTAAAGTTGCTTGGTCACCCCGATACAAGTTTTATCAAGTTAATCAGATTTAAAACGTCTTTTCCACACTGCTTTTATGGTTTCCGCTACAACTTGTGGGCCACATCTCGGATTTCTCCCCCTTTCCCCCATTTTTTTGGAAAAGCTATGCTAGAGAGCGATTAAATTCGTAAACCCAAATTTCCCAATATGCCACGAACGGAAATGACGCTTGGCGAGGTTTCGGGGAGATCGATTATCGGCCTGCCATTAAAATCGTATTCCCTTACCATATTATCTTCTGGAATCCATCCCAGTAATTCTAAAGAAGTAATGTTAAGGATTCGATCCACTTCTTCCTCCCCCCTCACCTTGTTTACCACCAACCCAATTCTCTTGTAATTTACAGCTTTCTTTTCCTCTGCAAGATGCTTTATCGTGGACGCAATGCTGATACTTTTGGCAGACGTGTCGGATACTATCACGAGATCGTCCACACTTCTCATGACCCTCCTGTTTATCTGTTCTATGCCCGCTTCCCCATCGATCAAGACAACATCAAAATTCTTCGAAAGGGTTTCTATCACCTCTTTCAAGAGTTCGTTTACCTGACAATAGCAACCTTCATCTTCGGGCCTTCCAATACTCAGAACTCCGAAATTGGGACCTTCTTCGAGCGCATCAAAAACTTCGTAGTCAAGCATCGCGACTATCTCGGACTTATCCCCCGTTTTTTCTCTTTTCTTGATCTTGGTTATCAAATCGTTCCGAATATCGTTAACGGTTTTTTTAACCGTGACACCCAGAGCGGGGGCGAGACCAAACGCAGGATCTGCGTCCACTGCTAGAATTTTCAAAT
>CAZWMM010000033.1:0-6734 GCA_964634985.1 Hadarchaeota archaeon (SeqCode) | reverse complement strand
CTAGGTGCAAGAGGGTCAGGACGAAGGTCCTGAGCATGCTGTTGATTGCCGTCGCGCACGATCTGCGGACGCTCATGAGGGTTCGAGCGGCGGAAAAATTGGGTTTTATTTTTATTCTATGGATTTATTCGACAAACTCCTTCTCACCACAAAAGCTAAAAAGAAATTCTTTATATTTTATGCGATGGCCGAAAATTTCCTTAAAGTAAAAAACTTGACTAAAGAATTCATTTCAGGTTTTCCTTTAGTCAAAAACGTGTCATTCGAAGTTAACGAAGCCGGAACCTTCGGACTGCTTGGAAAAAGCGGTCATGGAAAATCCATCGTGATGCAAGCGATAAGAGGAATCCCCGAATACGAGCCAACGACTGGTCAAATCATTTTCAGACTCTCCTATTGTCCCAATTGTCATCGAGTTGAATACCCATCCATGCAGGGGAGACCATGCCCAAAGTGCTCCACCAAGATGGAGTTTAGGGAAATCGATTACTGGGAGGAACTAAAGAAGCGAACTAGACTTGGGTTATCGCTACATGATAGGATCGCCATAATGCCCCAGCGCGGCTTTGCCCTGTACGGCGATTGGCCGGCCGTTGAAAACATCAGGAGAGTTCTGAGCAACATCGGGTATCCGGAAAAGGAAATCAACATGAGGGCCATAGAGCTCTTATCAAGCGTTAGGTTGGATCATCGAATTCTCCACTTGGGAAGGGATCTCTCGGGAGGCGAAAAGCAAAGGGTCATATTCTCCATGTGTTTGGCGAGGGACCCGCTACTCTTCCTAGCGGATGAACCAACGGGCACTTTGGATCCAGTTGGAAGCGAAGTCGTACATGAGGTGATCAAGGAGGCTGCCAAGAGGAATAGGATAACTCTCCTCATAACCTCCCACTGGCCAGAAGCCGTTAGAATGCTCTCTGACGAAGCAGGGCTGTTAGAAAATGGGGAGTTAACCGCGGTGGGAAAATCCGAGGATGTCTACAACGCTTTTATGAAAAAAATTGAAAAAGTTCCAGTATCTAAGGAGAGATTTAAGGGAACCAATCCGATCGTGAAATGCGAAAATGTAGTGAAATGGTATACTTCGTTCGACTTGGGTCACCTTCAAAGCAAGAAGCTGATAGCTGTTGACGGCATCGATCTCGAAGTATACGAAGGGGAAATATTTGGAATCGTGGGGCCGAGTGGAAGCGGAAAGACCACGCTGGCCCACATGGTCATGGGTATAAAACCCGTATCTTCTGGCTCGATACTTGTTAGAGTAGGAGAAGAATGGGTTGACATGAGCATTCCTGGGCCCGATGGAAGGGGGAAGGCCACATCTATGGCAGACATTCTACATCAAGAATACGCTTTACACGCAGGAAGAACAATTCTGGAAAATCTTGTAGGGGCTATAACAGAACCTTTGCCAGAGGAGGTAAAGACTAAAAGGGCTTATGAGGTCTTAAGGGGAGTGAACTTTACAGATAGTGAAATAGATTACTTACTTTACAAATATCAGGATCAGCTCAGTGAGGGGGAAAGACACCGAGTATGTATCGCCCGTTCCCTCACAAAGAAGCCTAGGCTCGTAGTTTTAGATGAGCCGACTGGTACTGCCGATCCCATGACTAGGGTTGAGATCGCTAAAAGCATTAGGAGCGCAAGAGATGCTTTGGGACAAACATATTTGATCATGAGCCACGATATCGACTTCATAAAAATAGTGTGCGATCGAGCCGCCTATATGAGACATGGTAAAATAGAAGCTGTTGGCAACCCTGAAGAGATCGTAGATCTAATAACACATACGGAGAAAGGATCTTGAAAGACTAACTATTTTCAGCAGAAGAACGCGAAAGTTTTAGCAATCTTCTCAAAAAATTAAGGGTGACCTCTCGACCAACACTTAGGTCTGACGACTTCCCTTCCAGCCACTGCTTCCTGGATATCGAACTGGTCAAGACCTGCTGTGGTATTGCCTAGCACCCAACCCCTACCCTCGTAGATCGCAACAAAAGAGCTGATCTCACCGCTGAGTACCGCCAAAAAGGAATAGTAATCCATATGGATGATGAGATCCGGTTCCTCCTCGGGGGGGCCCTCCAAAACGTCGGTTGGGTTCATGAAGAGTCTAACATGCTCTATCCCCCTTTTGGGGTGCTCGATCTCGTAGTGGATCAATCGCGAAGGAGGCAAACTCGCGAGTTCCATGGCTCGGGGACTTTTCATCGCCTTCCCGATGATAAAATCTAAGAATAATTCGTAGGTGGTCGGTTCGCGTCCTCGGTCGGTTATCCACTCTGAGTACGGAGGTTCCCTCCACCACCCATCTGGACGCTCTCGGCAAGCCTTGGGTGGTGGAAGCATTTCGGGTGTGAGTTTAGTTATAACCGTGGGTAGTTTCGTCTTTTCAAATTCCTCGGCGAACTCAGGATACATTTCCTTAAGGGGGGGTACCATTCTCATAAGAAGACACCAATTCAATGCGGGGGAAGCGTTGGATCTCTCTCCCCAGCTGGCATGAATTGTCGCATACATGCTTTAGCGATAGCATGCTTCGGGTGCTTGAAATCGAAGACCAGGTGGGGATCTGCGAAGGCGACTTTAACTACCGGGCTTGTGACCCATGCTGTACCTCTCCCCATCATCGCGGCGTATGCCGCAGTATCCCTGACAGCCGCGCCGTGAGCTGCGCTGAATGATTGCATGGGATAGTTATACCCTCTCAACTCCGCAAGACCCCCCTCTTCAGGTCTGAAACTGCAAAGGTAACCCAATCCGACGTGATCTTGAATCTCCTGCCCCGACCATCCAGTTCTCAGCCACCCCTCTTTCATCGCAAGCCCTATAGCGTAGTGACCAGCCATCATACCCATCGTTGAGCTACCCGTAAGCATAGCTGCTGAACTAGCGCCCAAAGCACCTATGATCGAGATCCGATGAGACCCTCCCCAGTGGAATTCTGCTAGCGTTGGGAACTTTTCATATGTTTCCATCGCATATTGTACCATCGTGTTAACTACAAGTCTGACGGTTTCCCACTTGGGTGGTACTTTCCTCACACACTGAGTATATCGGTGGGATATCTCGATTAGCTCCGAGGCGAAATCATCCATCACTTCGGAGAGAGACGATCCAGCCACTGTGTTTGAGAATCCTATTCCACCGCTCATGTAGAATCCGAACCATACCATGTTTTCAAAACACGCTGATATCCCACCCACACTTTCGTACACAGCCCTAGAATATTTCAAGGCTTCATCCTTGTCCTCTTGCATTACCTCCAACATGCGCCTCGCAGGCAGATCTCTTTCAGATTGCATGAAATCACATATGAAGCCGTCTAGTATTCCACCTGGTTCGTTCCTCCCACGCATTCGTTGATACCACATCTTATTGCCCATGTGCACCACACGAGCGTGCTTGAAAGAAAATGCTAGGTCCGAGATCAGATGCTCCCCCGCAAGCCCATAGGACCCCATGAAAGCCATCGTATTCTGCATCGCCGCCCACCTTGCAGCTTCTTCTCCATCCGACATCCTTATAGCGATCGTTGGGGTCCTTAGGACCAGCCATATTTTATCGCCGATCGCTTTCTTCAATTGCTCAGCTCTGGTTGGGTGGAATAATTTGTCTATGTCGATGACAAACCTTCGGTCCAAAGCGTCCTTGATCTCATCGCTCCCCGTGATCACTTTTGCGTACGCGTCTTTCACAAGCAACGGATTTATCTCGGACATGTGTTCTTGGGCAACAGCGCCCCCACACATGGTGTGTTGGAGGGTTTCCAAATACAAGTTGATAGTTTCGGGTGTAACTTCCTTCCCAGCCCTTACCTGAAGCAGCTGATGCGCGGTGTCGAGGTTGATTATCGTGGTTTTCTTTATATCATCCGTCATTTGCTGGATTGCCGGGTTGTTGATGTGGTGGGTGTCGTCTTGCTCCGCCACGACACCTGTCCCAGCGATGACGAAAGGTTCGAGTTGCCTTTGACCTAAGGGGATCCCCATAGCCCTGTTATAAGCTGGCAGACCTCTCTCGATGGCGACTTGCCTACCCAACTCAACCCATTCTCGCTTGCGTTTAGATTGCCTATACCCTCCTCGTTTGTACATCTCATGATCCTTAACATCGAAGGGATCAGATCCGAAGGTCTTCCCCAAAGTAGAATACAGATCTCTCGTCTTTTCGGTTGGGAGGAAGCGCTGGGAAACAGCGTAAAGCTCTCTTATGTACTCGCGCTCTTTAGCCTCGATATGGCCTCTTTCCCTGAAAGCCTTCGTGCTCTTGCTTTTCTCTTCGCCCATAAAACATCAATTTTAATTTGTTTTTTAACCCACTTAAGTTTTTTTAAATCACATCTGCTCAGTGATCATTTCTGGATTGAATCCACCCATCACCCTCATCTTCGCAGTTCTCGATATTATCTGCAGCACTTCGGTCCTAGATTTGTACTGTCGGGTGTCCCAGCTATAAGCTACATCGAGCTTTCTGCATTCTTCTTCCGAAAAAGGTCGCCCAACGGTTACCGGCTGATCTATAACTCTGCCGAATTGATCTTTGATGTACACGACTTCACCCAAATCTTTGTCGTAAATGAACCTCCGCCTGGCATCGAACATCAACCCATCCTCATCCAGTCTCAAAGAGTGACCGTGAACCGTTATCCCTTTCAAGGATGACCTGGCAGGGTTGAATACCTCGGTTTCGAGCAGGGGTTTTGTCGCCTCCTCTAAATCCCTCTCCCTCATCTCCAGTATGCACCTGCTTGCATAACTCACAACATCGATACCCCTGAATCTATTGAAATAGAGCCTTACTCTGGCATAGGGCGCAATCGAGGGGTGCCAAAAACTATCCGAGAATTGAGCAAACCTTATCCTGTCCCCAGCCCTCGCCCCAGGCGTCGGTACCACCAATTTTTTGATCGGATCATATGGTTCTATGAGCTCCTCGAGGGGTGGGTGGACGCTCACGTATAAAGCCCCCACACTCCTATGCCCTAGAATCCGGGTTATATCATCATCAGGTATGTCTCGATACTTCGTCAGGCGCCTGTGTTTGTCAAAAAGCTTTTTTCTTCTCTCGGATACGTCATCTTTACCGGGATAAATCTGGGGTTCGTATTTACTTTTTTCCGGTTTATTTTCATCCACCATAGGAATCAACTCACTTCGCTGATCCTTTAACACTCTCTGCTGACTCAGCCACTTTTTTTAACGGTTCTTTGAGTAATGGTATTTCATCCCTTAACCTCATGAAAGTTCTGGAAGTCAACTCGGGGGTGAAGAGCTGGGTTCCTGAATCCAAACACATGCCTGCGACTACACACGGGGTCAAGAAGCCAGAAGTGTTCCTCGGGACGACGTGATCAAGAGTATACGCACCAGGGCCAGCCCCACCGTATATGGAGTGGGTGTAGAACGCGAAACCCTGACCAGAACCCTGGAGTCTTCCAGCATCCGGGTCGGGTAATCCCCCGGTCTCAAAAATCAAGAGGTCGGGGAAATAACCCAGAACTGTTGAAGCGCTTTGGGCTGCTCTGCTCGCGCCGACATTGACTATTACCGCGGCCATAGCTCCCGAGCAAGCATACGCGTTCCAAAGGGGGAAGTCGTTAGTACTGTAGAGTTTGAATCCCGAAGCTAGGGTTTTTTGGATCTTTATCACCCCGTCCTCGAAGGCCCTCCTCACCGTACTGTGTGCGACATCTCCTATGGTTCCTTCCTTGTTCTCCTGAACGAGGTCCAAAACTAGATTGTTAGCGTTAAAGCCTTGGTAGGCTGACCCGAGGAGGTGGTACCTCTCAAACCATCCAAGCGCATCACCCATTTCCCAATGTGCGCCTTGCTCCAGAATTGTAGCTAAAGCGACTCCATCCATTGTTCTTTTATTGACTAGAGCCACGATGTGATTTATCATTATCCCTTCAAACCCTCGTCCCAACCCATCCACCGTGTTACTTTGTTTCAAAAATCCCGAGACAGGACCACCCGAATGTATCTCTGGAGATTGGGGGTATCTCCCGTAGACGGCGCCTTTCAACATGTTGCAGCCATCAGGGTCAGTTTCGGGATTCAGGTTGAAAGTTTCGGCCACGGCTTGACATAAAGCCACCATCGCCCATGTGAGAGGTGGGTCCCGGTTGGACGAGATTTCAACCATCCTTTTTGGTATCGTAACCAAGATTGTCTCGCCGCCGAATAGTGGCTTCACGAACTCCTCGCCGTCTCCATATTTTGCGATTTTCTCCCTCAACCTCTCGGTTATTTCCCCTGAATGCTCGACTATGGGTAAGTCTCTACCGTACCATGGCATTTGAATTTCATCATGCCCAACGGTTGTTTCCCAGCCAGCCCTTCCAGACTTCATGAGTTGCTCCAGTTTAGCTAGATCTATGAAAGACGTTCGCTTGAAAAAATACAGGACCTCGCGCATGTAAGGGTTATACAATGGTGAGAGAGCTTGAAGCGGCACATCTCTCGCGATACAATTGGATTGATCATCGTATAGATCTACTGTATCTTTATTTCCCGACAAACTAATCACTCGTCTAGCTATTAATTATTAAAATTTCTCATTTAAAGATTTTTGTTTCAGTCTACAAATTGCCATATTTTTAAAACTTCTATCGGAGGGTCAAATTAAACCTTAGCATAAACTTAGAGGAAGGAAACTTTTTTATAAGTATAAGCATCGGAAGATAAAGGGGAAAGATTTGGTTGAATATTTCCTCGAAGTAAAGAACC
>CAZWMM010000032.1:0-6789 GCA_964634985.1 Hadarchaeota archaeon (SeqCode) | reverse complement strand
CCCCTACCCCACAGGGGGAGCAAGAGCTGAGCTGTCGGCTGCGACCCATCCTCCCCTCAGGGGTCACCCGGACCGGGAGGTGGACGCGGCCAAGGAGGGTCGGGAAGTGGGGTATAGACACGTCTGGGCAGGTGACCTCTGGGGGCTGTGCAGGGACAAAGCCAGCGACGCCAGGCGCCAGCAGGATGGAAGGCCAGGGCCCCGGGCGCCCGGGTCCAGGGGAGGGGCCGGCTCGGACATCGATCTTCTACTCATCGCCAGCGGGAAGGTCGATCTGGCAGGGGTATTCAGGGGCGTCGAGAGTGAGTTCGGAAACACTGTCTCGCCCCACGTTTGGACCATCGGACAGCTGCGGAAGAAGAAAAAGCTACCGCTTCTGCGCAATATTTTAAAGGAGGGCAAGCACATCTACGGCGAGAAATTGGAGGACATGCTGTGAGGGTACCAGAGGAATTACGGCGGGAGCGGGTTGACAAAACCAAGTTCAGGATTTACCTTCAAAAGGCTGAAGAGTTCTTTTCAGCGGCAAAGGATGAGTTCGGGAGCAGTCGATACAATAGTGCGGCGAGTTCTGCTGCCCACGCGGCGATAAATGCACTCGATGCTATGACCGTTTACCTCTCGGGCTACCGCCACACGGGGCAGCGACACGAGGATGCGTGGAAGCTGCTAAAGTATGCTGAGGGGTTACCAGACAAAAGTGCCGCTGAGAGCAAATTTAAGTCCGCTGTCCGCGTCAAACCGGTCGCGGAGTATGAAGAAAGATCGGCCGGAAAGAGCGAGGCCCTACGAGCACTAAAAGCTGCAGAGAGGCTTCTATCGTGGGTTAAGGACAATCTCGGAGTCAGGGGTTAGCGAAGCAAGACATGCCCGCCCGCCCAACATATCTCAGGTCCGCTAATTCGCCGCTAGAAAACCGAATCCCCGCGGGCCCACCACGACATTATTTTACGGCATACCCCTACATTTGCTACACAATAGAAAAACTTATAAAAATGTAGGGGTAAATAAAATCGATGGCAACGATAAGGAAAAGAACGGTCGGCGGTAGGACGTACTTCTACCTCGAGCACACCGTCCGAAAGGGGGCGAAGGTTGAAAAGAAGGAGCTATACCTAGGCACCAAAATCCCGAAAAACTTGGAAGACATGAAAAAGAAGTTTCTCGAAGAGATATACAGGGAAAGATGGCACCCGGCGCTGGATAAAATAAAAGAGGAGTACCAAAGGGAGATCAAACGGATGCCCAAATCGGCGGTGGAAAAGGAGCTGGAAACGTTCACGGTGAGGTTCACCTACGACACCCAGCGGATCGAGGGATCGAGACTTACACTCCGCGAAACGGCCGACCTTCTCGAGAGGGGGATCACGCCGAAGGGGAAGCCCATTCAAGACGTGCTCGAGGCGCAGGCCCATCGGGAGCTCTTCCACGAGATGCTCGCCCTAAGGAAAGACCTCTCCCTCTCTGAGATCCTGCGCTGGCACAAGAAGCTCTTTGAGAAGACAAGGCCAGACATCGCAGGCAGGGTCAGGGACTACCAAGTGGCGATCTCCGGGAGCAAGTTTGTACCTCCCCTCCCCGTAGAGGTCCACCCGCTTTTGCGCGAGTTCTTTGGGTGGTACGCGAGGGATGAAACGAAACTCCACCCGGTAGAGCTCGCTGCCCTCGTGCACCTCAAACTTGTGACTATCCACCCGTTCGCGGACGGGAACGGCAGGATATCGCGCCTCGCCATGAATTTCGTGCTGAACAAGGGGCGCTACCCAATGCTCAACATTCCCTACGAGAGGAGAAACAGTTACTACAACGCCCTTGAGAGGTCACAGTTGAAGAACAACGATGGAATCTTCCTCCAGTGGTTCATCAAGAGGTACGTGAAGGAGCACAAGAAGTATCTGAAGTGAATGCCGATGGATTGACGGGACAAAAATTGTTGGAAAAATAGAGCTTGAAGTAGATCAAAAGTGGCTACCCTTGGGGATTCACTTAATTTTTTAATTTCATACCTGCGGGCCCACCAGTCAATTACAACAACCCCGCAAACTCTTCCACTGTAAGTTCAGCTTCTTTGATTATAGCTCTTAATGTACCTTTTGCAATGGTGGGGTGAAGAGGAATCGTCAGCGGCCTTCGATGAGGATGACGCAGGTGAACATGACTTCCTCGTTGGTCACGTACATAATATCCAAGTTTCTTAAGAACTTTCAAAACGTCTTTTCCAGAAACCACCGGAAGTTTGGTCATGCTGTCACTGTTACGGTTATCTCTTTGACGTCCGCTTCCGGCCGTAGTGGGATACCTTCCTCAGCCAAACAACTGAGGTGGAGTTTGATGGCTTCTTTTACATTCTTTCTTGCTTCTGCCTCGGTTTTGCCTTGAGAAATACACCCGGGCAGCGCTGGCACTGTGGCCACATACCATCCCTCTTCATCACGCTTGATACGAACTTTGAATTTCACGCTGTCACCGATGATGCATCTATTCGAAAACTCTTAAATAGATACCTGATGAAAAACTCAAAACTCGAATCCCCGCGGGCCCACCACCTATTTTTTAACGCTCGCCAATCCCTGGATTTCAGCGTGGAGCAGCTTGAATCGCTCGACTGCGGGGTGCGTGGGGCCGAGCTCCGACCTGAACCACTCTAGAGCCCTTTCATAATAGGCGCTCCGGCTCCCCATCAAGAGCTTATCTGCATACGTCACGATCTTCTCCTCGAGCGAGCGGGGCATGAGATCTCTCGGGGGCAAACCAAGCTCCCTCGCTTCGCCCGCTGGAATTCCCGCACCTAGGTGACGCTCGGCAAACCCTGCGAAACTGCCCAACCTCATTCCCCGCAAAATTTTCGCCCCCTCAACACCATGCCTTATACCATGCGTCCTAGCGCGCCCGATATCGTGGAGGATGGCCCCAAGGCTCACGAGCTTCAGGTCGACCCTGTGCCCATTTTTCTGAATCTTCCTAGCTAGCTTGAGCGCGACCCGCTCGACCGCCAAGCAATGCCGAGTGACTTCCCTCGAACAACCTGCCTCGCGTAGTGCGCGAAGCGCTCGCTCGCGCGTCAACAATTAGCTCCCCATTAAATGCTGCCGGAGGGACTCGATCTGGCGTTCTATCGCGGTGACCACACCCGTGTTATCGTAGAGTTCGAGCTTTTCCCCGCACTTCGGGCACTTGAAGTCGTTCTCTGCAGCCTGATCGAAGGGTAGCTTGGAGCAGCCGTTTTCACAGCAAAAAAACATCGAGCTTCGCTCGTGTTCGAGCCTCCCCTCAAGCTTCTGCAGAAGCAGGCGCTTGTTGTTGTTGAAATACTCAAGTGCTCTTTCGGGCTCCATGCGCCAGTAGTAGATGTACCACCCGCTGTTCTCATCGCGTACACGGCGATAGCTGACAACGCGATTCTCGTAAAGGTCGTACAATATCCTCCGAACGAGGTTGATGCGAATTCCTGTCTGTTTCGCAAGCTCATCGTCGGTGAACTCTTTGTCCACTAGAGTCTTTGCTATTATGTATCCATGTTCGCCGGATATCCATGTGAGGATATCCCTTAAAACAGGATCCTCTGCCGTCACCCGCACGGGCTTGGCTTCCGCTTTTTCCCGCACCCTTTTCTTGCCCACTCGATCCCCTTTATGACTAGTTTGTTAAATTCATATTGATAAAATTGCCGGCGAGGGGTTCTTAGAAGATGGCCTTCTAACAGATTTTTTCTATTTTTTACATTTATCGCTTAGTTACTGTCTTAATTTGCTCTTTAAGAACCGCTTTTAAGTTTTGCTACCCTCTCCACTCCAGAGCACATTGCCCCTGACCGCCTCGATGAGCGGGCCTAGATTCATGCGTTCGCTCGCCGAGATTGGAATGACCGTGGGTGCCAAGTTTTCCAACGCATGTAGTTTGCGTTTGAGCTCCTCCTGCGAGAGGAGGTCTATCTTGTTCAAAGCCATGACTACCTTCACGGGGTATTCGGCAAGCACCTCCTTAGATGCCTTGAGCTTCCGCAGGATCTCGGGCAGGGATTCGGCCCCATCGACCACGAGCACCACGAGGTCTGCCAGGTAGATCTCCTCGAGCGTTGCCTTGAAGGCCTCGACCAACCAAGGGGGTAGGCCATCGATGAAGCCCACCGTGTCCGTCAGCAACGCCTTTCGGCTCGCCTTGAGCGCGCGAGTCCGGGGCATGAGAGTGGTGAAGAGCATGTCATCGACCTCCGCCCCCGCAGCGGTGAGTGTGTTGAGCAGGGTAGATTTTCCAGCGTTGGTGTATCCAGCGATTGCCACGAGTTTAAATCCCTGCCGGTGCCTCAGCTTTCTCCTCTGCTCACGGATCCTCGCTATAGACTTGAGCTTTTTCCTGAGATTCGATAGCTTCCGCTTTACCATGTCGTAACGAACGTCGACTTCGTACTCGCCGCCGCCCCTCAGGCCAGGCTGCTCGACCGACATGAGCGCCCTCACCTGCTCGCGGATCCTAGGCAGCTCGTAGCTTAGCCTCGCGTATTCAACCTGTAGCTTGGCCTCAGGCGACCCGGCGCGCATCGCGAAGATCTCGAGGATGAGCTGGAAGCGATCGATTACCTCGACCCCGACAAGCCGCGAGAGCTTGAAGGTCTGCGAGGGGGTGAGCTGGTTGCCGAAGATCACGCGCTCAGCTTTGCTCGACTCGATTAAATCCCTAAGATCTCGAGCCTTACCCTTGCCGATGTGGTACGCAGGGTCGGGTCCACGAACCTGTTCGAGCGTTCCAACTACTTCGTGGTCGAGCGTCTTAGCTAGCGCGGCGAGCTCCTGCAGACGCGATTGCTCCCCTGGCGATCGGCGTTCAACGAGTACGACGCGCATGTGATACCATTTAAATTGTGGCGGCGAAATCAAAAAGGGATTGGTTGAGAAGACCGCTGCTCGTGTTTTTGGTCGCCTTAGTCTTAACCACCGCGGCGCCGGTTAGTGCACAACCTCAGACCACCTACTATGAGCTAGTGGAGTTAATCTACACCATTCACGCAGATCGGACTCTCAGCGCACACAATAATTACGTGATCTGCAACCCCGACTGGAGAACCTGGCGCCACACGATCACGTACAAAATTTCAACTGAGAACACCTCTAACGTTCACGTGTGGGGCGATGGGGGTGACCTGACCTATGAGGTAAATAGACCTCCCGGGAAGACCGAGATAACGATCCGCTTCACGCTCAGTGGCGGGAGCACGCTGACGTACCACGTCACCTTCACTGCCGACAATTTAGTCTCTGGGACTGGCCCGACCTACAAATCCAAGCTGGGGGGAATCACTTTGGGTGAGGGGGATTACCCCTACCAAAGATACATAGTGAGGATTCAGGGGCCCGCTGGTTCGAATCTTTTCCTGAAAAACCCGGACAACGCCCAAGTGTTGGAGAATGACCCCCCGACCGTCCAGTACGAGACAAGTGTCGGTGCCCCCGGGAGCTTCGATGGGCTCCTAGCATATTTTTACTCGCAGCCAGTTTACTTTAAACTAACCCTAACCGACCACTTCACTAACCTCGGCTCGGAGAACTCCCGGGAAGTATGGCTTTACTCGATCCTCTTTGCTCAAATGGACTCACAATTTGCAGCTCTCGCATCTAGTCCCCCACTCGAAGCGATGTATGTGGACGACGATAACAACTGGCATGCGGTGTTCGACATCGGGACGATCCAAGCGGGTGCCAGCCGGACGGAGAATATCGAGGTGATATTCGAGCTCAACGTCCACGAGTCAGGTGCCACAGAGTCGAACACAGGATCCATAGAGGATATACCCGCCGAGCTCCCATCCTACGAGAATTACTTGAGGGAGGATGAGTACTGGGAAGTTGACGACCCGCTGATTCTAGAAAACGCTCAAGAAATCCGGGGGGGAGAAAATAACGCTTACCTCTTGGCAAAAAACATCATCGAGTGGGTTGGGGAGGAGATCGAGTACGAGATAAAAGGGCGACAAGGCGCGTTGGAAACCCTCAAGACCAAGAAAGGTGATTGCGATTGTTTCAGCGATTTGACCATAGCATTGAGTAGGGCTGCCGGTTTACCCGCCCGCATGAGCAGTGGTTGGGTTTACGAGAACGCCGAACTCAGCGGGCACGCGTGGGTTGAGTTCTACCTGCCGAACCATGGCTGGCAGCCGGCTGACCCGACATGGGCGAAAAATTCTGGCAACTACCTCGGCAGGCTAGATCCGATTCACCTCCTTCAAAATACTCAAGGACTGAGCTCAACTTGGTCGGTTTCTCGGGTGGAGTGCTACGGCAGTATACCGCAGTTAGATGAAAACAGAAATTTGGTCCTTTTAACCCCGTCGCAGGCCGCTGAGGAATTCATCGCATCGGCCGAGATAACGATTGACATGGCTGAGCAACTTCTCGGCGAAGAGCTTACAGACGCGCGCTCACTCCTCGATCAAACTTCGACTGCGGACACCGACACCAAGATATCGCTGGCAAAGCAGGCCCTCGGGCAAGCGAATGAGACTATCCGAGAGCTGGGGAAAGCACCCGAGAGGGAAGCTCCCGAGGGAGGTATTCAGTTACTCTTACCAGGGTGGCTGATTTGGATTTGCGTTGGGATTGTCGCAGCTGGTATCGTTGCGATCGTTGGGATTAAGCTTCGCTCCCGATCCCAATACCGTTCAATCTCGATTTCCACTGAAACTTTTTAAGCGCTCGGGGGCAAATTATCTTGGAGATGTTGAGTTGAGCGAATCGGCAAAGCCCAAGGAACCTCCGCACGAGGAAACCTACGCTGCCGATTACATCCACAGCTTGG